>JAYUTP010000038.1:0-14920 GCA_043755075.1 Tenderia sp. (SeqCode) | reverse complement strand
TGCCATGCAGTTGCTCCAGGGCTATCTTTTTTAGAGGGGATTAGATATGAATATGAATCTGGATAGTTGGCAGGATGGCTGGACCATCTATATCTGGTTGATTGCGGGAGCTTTGATTGTTCTGGCGGCTATTTTTGGAATTTATTGGGCTAAAAACAATGGCCAATTTGATGAAGACATTAAGTATCTTGTTTTTGATGAAGAAGATAAAGATAAAATGTCTCCCGAGGAGTTTAAAAAAAGTCAGGAAGTGTTGAAGGCGCAGATGACTCTTCGTGAAGAATCACTGAAAGAGCAGCAGGGAAAGCATTAATAGCATGCGCAAAGGTGAAAAGGGGATACTGGCTCTGACAGTGGTGATCACTGTTCTGTTTGCTGGAATTAATGTATACCGCCAAGACCAAGATAAAGAGCCGGATAAAGGTATCCCTTTTTACACTACAGCTTCTAAGGAGTTGCAAAGTGAAGGGGCCGCGCTGATGAATACACTTGAATGTCGTGATTGCCACATGCTTTGGGGGCTGCGTAATCCTATGCAGTCAGTGCCGGCGCCTTGGTTGGATGGTATCGGTTCTTTGCGCGACGAGGCCTGGTTTTATAACTACCTCTCGGCGGAAGATCCACAATCAATCTTACCTTCGCGACTCAAAGCAGAATACAAGATGCCCTCTTATGCTGGTCTTCCTGAGAATGAACGGCGTACCTTGGCAGCTTACTTGGCAAATTTGAAGGTTGAAGAGTGGTATCTACCTGAGGTGCGTAAGATCGAGTATGAAAAACTGACGGGCCAGGATTATAAGAGCGAGACTGAAGGTGCGCCTTAGTAATCGTGTTATGTCCGTATTGATGGGGTCCGTTGCCATTGGCGCGGGCGCGCTCGTTAATTTTGCCGGTGATCGGCTGTTAGGGATTCGGCTGGAGCTCTTCTGGGGTGTCTCTACCTTTTCACCTTTGTGGATGGTGGATCTATTTGTAGTTCCTTTTATCGCTGGTTTTGTCGTTTCTATGATCTATGGTTTAGATGGTAAGCTTTTGTGTTATTTGTCGCCGATCATAGTGCGGGGTATTAGTTACATTCAGATGGATAATTATCCAAACCTTCCTGAAGGCATAATACTGCTGCCTATTGAGTTTTGGGTGCTAATATTACTGGTGGCCATTCAGATGGCCGCTTTTGGCGGTGTCATTGGTGAAGTCATGTTCAAGAAAGTCTATGGGCGCAGTCCCAAACATTTAATTTACAAGCAGTCATCAGATAAAAGTTCAGAAAATTAATGTCGACTCATTCTCAAAAACGTGGACCGCTCAGTGATAGAGAGCGGATCAAGCGTAAGCGTTTTCTTAGTGCTACCTTAGTGACTTGTGCGAGTCTTGCGGTGGTGGGTGGCGGTCTTCACGTCGTGGACATTGGTCATGGCCGTATTTTTGGTGAGATGCGTAGCAAGGCAACCTATGATCTGGAAAGGATGCCTGAGCGCATCCGTGCTGCTGGCGAGGATTCAATACGAAACAAGTCGAGTGAGGCTGGTGTAGTAAAGACAGAGCCCTACTCCTTGGTCGAAGTTGATGCCATGCTGACAGCGGAGCAGTGGGTTGATATCAACATGCTCATCACTATTCCGGCAGGGCCATTCAAGATGGGATCGGATCAGCAGCGTACCAGTGCCCAGAATCGTCCTCAGCACGAGATTGATTTGGCCGCCTATCGCATCGACAAATATCCCACCACCAATATTCAATATGGACGTTTTGTCGCTGAGGCCAGCTATCGCACGCCTGTAGATTGGGTGAACGGCCGAGTGCCGAAGGGAAAAGAGCTGCACCCTGTCACGATGGTTTCATGGTATGACGCCAGTAACTATTGCACCTGGGCCAATAAACGTCTGCCCACCGAAGCTGAGTGGGAAAAAGCGGCTCGTGGTACTGACGGTCGGCGTTGGCCTTGGGGTGAAGATATGGATGCTAAACGCCTCAATACCTACTACAGCGTCGGTGCAACAACGGCAGTCATCACCTATAACAATGGTGCTAGCCCCTATGGTGTGATGGATATGGCGGGTAACGTCTCTCAGTGGATTGAGACGGACTTTCTTCCGTACACTGGTACAGATGCATCCCAAGAGCTATTCCAGGGCAAAGTAGGGATGGTAAGATCGGCCCAGGATCGTGCCTTGAAGGTGGTCGATCTGGTGGGAGTTGATGCCAAATACAAGGTATTACGCGGAGGTTCGTGGAAGAGCGATCCATTCTCGACCGCCACCTTCCACCGTAATTATTCCTGGCCGCACTATGCATCCGATTTTTTCGGGTTTCGTTGTGCCGACGACGTGAATTAAAGAGGGTTTAGGATGATGGGCCGACTGACAAAAATGGGTCTGACAATCATGCTGGTCACGTTCGCTCCTCAGGTGTTGGCGGACACCTATCGTTATATGCATGTCACCATTGATACGCCGTGGGCGATTTTTGTTGGTTTGTTCGTATTGGTAATGATGCCCTTCATCTTGATGGCCATTCTCTACTGGCGCAATGCCATTCACCGCAACGCTGAGGATGATGCTCAGGCGGCAGATGAAGCTAAAGTTGAAGGTAAGGGCGGGGAGTAAATGGGCGTGTGTATGATCCGTGTTTGGTTCGTTATATTAGTCACGTCGCTGTTTTTGATGGGGACTGTTAACGTGCAGGCCGAAGAGCCATCATTGCGTAGCGACGATTCACGGGAAGTGATGCAGATCTTCAACGATAAGGCGGAAGACGAGGCTCTATCCCGTGAACTGGCT
Source organism: Tenderia sp. (SeqCode) (assembly GCA_043755075.1). GTDB lineage: Bacteria > Pseudomonadota > Gammaproteobacteria > Tenderiales > Tenderiaceae > JAKFXL01. Next base: position 12,140 of record JAYUTP010000038.1, on the reverse strand, counting down.
GATGAAAAGAAACATAAAATCCTCTTTTTCATGGGTACAGGATTGCTGGTTTTGTTGTTCAGCACCGCCTATTTTGGCATCTCTATGGTGGTGTTTAATAAAAAAGTTTTTGTTCCGCACATGGTCTCCGCAGGCCTTACCATTACACTCGGTCTGGCACATGCGGTGACGGCTATGGTCTGGTTTTTCCCCTTTTAAACGTCCTTATACGGACGTTTATGCCGTGGCTCATGCTGTCTGTTATTGTGTTTTGCCATGCCCAGCGCCGTAAAAATTGCACGCTCCATCTCTCAAGCCGAGGCTTCTTGGACAATGCAGACCATGAAACTGTCAGATCTATAATAGCAACAGGTCACCATGCCACTCCCTCAACAAACAACAGGTACCCCTCTACCGGATTCAGCATCGGATCGCAGTGGTCAGCATATTGTGCTCTTTTATTTTTTCTCCGGTATTGCCGGTCTCGCCTATCAGGTGCTGTGGGCACGTATGTTGTCACTGCAATTTGGTGTCAGCATATTCGGCGTGGTTATCACTGCCGCTGCATTTATGATCGGACTGGGACTGGGGTCGCTATGGGGTGGCACGCTCAGCCGCCGCTGCGCAAATCCACTACGGTTCTTCGCCATGCTCGAAGCAGGTGTTGCTTTCTATGCTCTGCTGTTGCCACTGTTGCTGAAGCTCTTCGATGGTGGCATTACTGCTATCGCCCCGGAGAGTTTGACGCTTTGGTATGGTTTGCAGCTCTGCGCTGCGCTGCTGCTGATTGCATTGCCCGCCACCGCATTGGGTATCGGTTTTCCAATGGTGTTGCGTGCGCTTGAATCGGTACCGGTTTCGCTAGGGCGCATCTATGGCATGAATACGCTTGGTGGCGCGCTGGGCGCACTGTTGCCGTTGTTGCTGTTGCCGGTCATTGGTTGGAGCAGTGCTGTGGTGTTGGTGGCGCTGCTCGGCAGTGCCGTGGCCTTTATGGCGTGGCGTCTTTCCATGCAGATACAAACACCTGCTGCTACCATGATTTCAGCAAAAACGGCCATCATCATTCCGGTAAAAACCGTATTCGCCTATGCCGCCATTGGTGCTGCAGCGTTGATGCTGGAGATCGCTTGGACGCGCCTCTTTGGCATGTTGCTGCTGCGTACTGAATATGTGATGGCAGTGATTCTTGCTGTTTTTCTATTGGGCATCGGCGGTGGCAGTCTGCTGTCGCGTTACATGCGTGGACGTGGGTGGCTCGATCTATTGCCATTGTGCAGCGCACTGCTGGCGCTGCTGACGCTCTGGGCTATTCCAATGCTGGCCAAGTGGGCTGAAAGCACCAGTTTCAACTCACTGTTTACAGCAACTCTTATACAAGGCTCGGCTATCGCGCTGCTGACGCTGCCGGTTACGCTGCTGCTGGGGGCGTGGTTGCCGCTGCTGAGCGTCCATCTGGGTGGTGACAAGGCCGGTGGTGCGCGGCTCTATGGTGCCAACGCCATCGGCGCTGCACTCGGTGCGCTGCTGGCCGGTTTTGTTTTGATCCCGTGGCTTGGTACCAGCGGTGCGTTGGTCGCGGCTGCGCTGTTGCTTTTTGTCGCAGGCATGGCTTGGGCGCGGCCGCGATACTGGATCGCACTGCCACTATTGGCTGTCTTGGCATGGCCGGTGCGTACATTGCCACCGGTCAGCGTGTTGCTGCCAGAGGCGCAGCACGATAGCCGTGATCTGCTGATCTATGAAGATGCGTTAGACATCACCCATGTCGTGGTGCGCAGCGACGGTCAGCGGCTGTTGCTCGCCGATCTGCAACGTATGGATGCTTCGTCAGAACCGCTCGCTGTTGTCTCGCAACAGAACCAGGTACGACTGCCACTGCTGCTTCACCCACATCCTGAAAAGGTGCTGTTTCTTGGGCTTGGCACCGGCATCTCCGCCGCCGCATCACGAGCGTGGCCCAATCTGCAACGCACCGCAGTGGAGTTGTCACACGGTTCGATCATGGCAGCAGGTGAACAGTTTGCTCCCGTCAATGGCGGTGTGATGAAGCAGATGAATGTGGTTCGCGACGATGCTCGCCGTTATCTGCGCACCACACAGCAACACTACGACGTTATCATTGGCGACCTTTTTCATCCCGATCTGGTTGGGCGCAGTTCATTGCTCTCACTACAACAGTTCGACCGTGCCCGCGCAGCGCTGAATGAAGGCGGCCTGTTTGTACAGTGGCTCGCTCTTAACCAGTTTGATCCGCACTCACTACAGGTAGTGATGCGCACTTTCCGGCAAGTATTCCCCGATGCCGTCATCTTTGTTGATGGCTTTCGCTTGGCGTTGGTAGGTGGTAACGGCTGGCAGCCCACTGTCGCGACGCTGCAAAAAAATCTGCAACAACTCACGCCGCATCAGCAGCAACAGGCCACGGGTGGTGAAGGTCCATGGAGCTGGCTCGGCCGTTACTGGGGCCCGCTGAAACTGTCTGCTGGATCAGTGCAGGATGAGTGGGCGCCAGTGATCGAATTCTCACTGCCACGGGCACGCTATCGTGGTGAGATGGATCTGGCGCAACTGCTGGAGTGGCTTCTGCAGCAACGCTCTCATGTGACTCAAGCGCAGCAGGCGCTCGCCGTGAATGTGGCAGATGCTGAAGCATTAGAACGTGGTTACATCGCCACAGAGTTGGCAATGCGTTCATGGGTGGCAGAGCTGAAAGGCGATGGACGCCAGGGGCAGAAACTGTTGCGCCTCGCCTATCAAGCCAATCCGCAAGATCGCTGGGTAACCGGGACTATTGCCGACCGCATGTATGGCAGCCTCACGCAGATGACCGGGCAGAGTGTAGAAAAACAAAAAATGCTGGAATCAATCATCACTGTTCACCCTGATCATGTTGATGCACTGCGTGACTTGTGGCAACGCTCAGTTGCACAAGGTTACCTTGAACAGGCAGAGAGATATCACCAACGTTTACAACAACTTAGTCCGCTGGATGTGGCGCTACAGCACTGAGTATTCTGGGGTTGTCGGGTGTTGGTGCCAAGTGCCATTTCCAGACCGATGTGGTAAATTATGCTCATGAATAGCAAAAAATCATTAGCCGATATTCGGGTAGTCGTTGAGATGCGTAAGCCCAGTATTCCTGTGGCCGTGGAGGGACGCAAGTCCAGTCAAAAACTCCATTGGCAGCGGCGGGCCTTTCAATATGGGGTGCTAGTACTGCTGGCGGTCATTCCACTTACTGGTCTATTTCGTATCGACCCGATGCAGGGTGCCTTTGTGGTGCTGGGTCGCCAGATTTGGTTCTCTGATTTCAGCATTGTGTTTGGTTTCTGGGTCACTGGCGCTTGTCTGATGGTTATGCTCTATTCGGTAATGGGGACGGTTTTCTGTGGTTGGGCCTGTCCGCAAAACACGTTGTCGGAGTGGGCTAACAATCTGACCTTTAAGCTACTGGGAAAACGGGCGGAGGTGAGTCTGGATGGTACACCGATGCGGCTCTCTCAGGTGAAGAACAGGCCGATCAACTGGTTGATTTTGTTTGGTCTCAGTGCGGTGGTCTCGGGGTTGGTGGCGTTGATTCCGCTCTTATATTTTTATGAGCCGGTTTTGATCTGGAGATTTGTCTCTTTCCAATACGATCCAAGGTTGGCGCCGTCGCTACACTGGATCTATACGGTGTTCTTTTTGGTGATTCTGGTTAATATCATCATGATCCGCCATTTTATGTGTCGTTTCATGTGTATCTACAAAGTATGGCAGCACACTTTCAAGACTAAGCAGACGTTGCACATTGCTTATGATAAGAGTCGTAAAGAGGAGTGCGAGAAGTGTAACTACTGCGTTACTTCCTGCTTTTTGACGATTGATCCGCGCAAGACCGATCTTTACGATAGCTGCATCAATTGTGGTGAGTGTGTTACTGCCTGCGATAATCTTCAAGCTCGTAACGGCAACGGGGAGGGGTTGCTCAAATTCGCTATGGGCGAGCGACAGGGGGATGACTCCGTGGTGTTTAAGACCAATAAGAGCGACCTCTTTTCCCGGATCAAATGGTCATTCCCAGTATTGGTGCTGGGGGTGGGGATGTTCATCTGGGGGTTGTGGAGTTACGAGCGTTACCACTTTACGGTTGATCGAGCCGATATCTCACACGGCGCACAGATTCTTGATTACCGCATCTCGGCGGCTAACAAATTGTATGAACCTACCCACCTCGATATATCGGTAGAGGGGCTGAGTGAAGATCAGTACAGCTTGGGGATGAAGCGCGTGGAGTTTGAGACGGCTGGGCGCATTAACGTTGAATTGAAGATTAATCCGCAGTTGGCAAAGGGCCTGTACCCGATTCTGGTGCGGGTAAAATCCGAGGACGGCTGGGAAGAGAGTTTCCGCGTCCAACATTTTTCGGCAGGTGCAATATGAGCGATGAGCGTAGTAAGCCACTATCCAAAGAAAAATTGACGGTAATCGATAGCAAGTGGGGTAATACACCCGGCGATCATTTCGGTTATGCCAGCACTGAAGAGCGTCTGGCCAAGCGTGGCATGGAGGATTGGGAGATGCTGGAGTCGATTCCTGTATCGCAGCGCGGCATACCCAAGTGGTTCATTGGCGTGATATTGATGGTGTTATTGGTGGCCATCGGTCTGAGCTTTCCCTTCTGGGGTCTCCGTTCCGGTGATGAGCGCCCGTGGCTCGACTGGGGCTTTGCTATTGCGATTATATATCTCATCGCGGGCTCTGCCTTTGTTTGGTACATGGTGAATCTCTACGGCAGCGATCGTGGCGGTCGCCTCGACCTGGATAAAGACAAGCCACCTGAATCGAAGGATACTGATGCCAAGTTGTAATGTGATCGCCGCAGTGGCGCTGCTGGCGTTGGTAACAGGTTGTGATATGCCTCAGGGCGGTTCCAGCAAGGTGGTGCTGCCGGAGCCAGAATTACCCGGGGCAGTGGTGATGAAGGATAACTGCTCCAGTTGTCACGCGGTGCCTAGTCCAGCAGTGCATACCGCCAAGGAGTGGCCCAATATCATCTACCGCATGCAGGAGCATCGCCGTATGAATGGCTATGTCTTGATCACGCCTGAAGAGTTGGCGCTGCTGCTCGATTATTTGCAACGTCATTCCAAGGGGTAATAATGCGAGTATTAAGTGTTGTGCTGATGGTATTGTTACTGACGGCGTGTAGTACTCCTGAGGGTGAATATCAGATACCGACTCAAAAATGGGAGGATGTGGTGGTAATGATTCAGACTCGCCCGACTCAGGTGCGAGTTGGAATGAATGAGTTTCTGGTGCTGGCCACCCTGGAACGTGGCAAACCAGTGCATGATCTGATTATCTCGCTGCGCAGTAGTGAAGAGGAGCCGTGGCGGCAAGCGATTCAGGATGGTCACAGCGGCGTCTATCGCAAGGCGATCAATATACCTGTCGGAGTGAGCGAAATTCAGATGCAGCTGCGCAGAAAACTCTCTGAGGGTGAGTCCGTGCTGGCCTTTCCGCTCTTTCCGGAGCAGATGGCTCCGACACATCAATAGCGAACAAGCGAACACTCCTCACCAATAGTCGATTGAAGTAATTGGGCTTTTACTTGTTGACGCGTCTACTCAGACGGTTGCTCTCTTCCCAGCGTCGCAATAGCATAATCATGGCGCCGCCGCGCTGTTCGGCGCAGTTAGGGCAAGTGAGGTAGCTCAGGTAGAGCTCTTTGGGTATACGCCCGCCATCGAGTAGCGCAGACTGTATCTCTCGCACACTGTTTTTGATGCTGCCGATGTCACCTTTGTGGAGTTTGGCGCGCAGCTTGAAGGGGCTGGGTAAATGCACCACATGACGTGAGGGGGAGTTTCCCTGTTGCAGTGGCGCGAGGATCTGGCCACTCATCCAGCCGGTGCGGGTGAGGTAAAAACCGGGCCAGCGTTCGCTGAGTTCCAACTGTGTTACCAGCTGATGGGCCCGCCTGAGGTAGACCTCGTAACCCATTGGCATGTGCAGGAAGGTCGCAATCGGAAAATCGAACACCGGCTCACTGCCGAGGTCGATGTCCTGACCATCCCACTGTGGGAACTGTTTAGGGCAGCCGCAGGGCAGTATCATGATGACTTGGGGTAAGCCTGTTTCAGAGACATCAGGCCATTGAGGAGGAAGGACCATAGCCCTAGCCCCATGATGGTGGCAGAAATTGCCACGATAGGTCCATACAGAGCTTTGACCTCAATGAATTTTGGGTCATTGGCCAGCATTAGCTCGCCCATCCAGGCACCGAAGATCATTAGGGTCGAATAGAAGCATATTACGCCAGTGGCAGTGCCCCAGAAAGAGAAATTCATCAGATTTTTGGACCAGACGGCCTTGCCAGTCAAGATGGGAATCAGGTAGTAGGTTACGGCCATGACTAGGAACATGACTCCACCGATTAGATTGATATGAGCATGTGCAAGCGGATCGATAAGGTGGCCGGGGAAGGCATGGGGGCTGCCGATGGAGTCGAGCCAGGCGCGTACCGGTGGTATAAGTTGAGCGACTCCCTGCATGCTGCCAACAAAGAAGAAAGAGAGTGATGCTGCGAGGAATTTGATGATGTGTTTCTGGTTTTGTTCCGGCACGAGCCATTTCCTTGTAAAACTGTTCATGAAGCGCTGTACACTTTACGTGAAAAAGCCCGGCGAGGCCGGGCTTTTTCTGAGTCAAGATTTGAATCTGATGCTTAGTCAGTCTGGCGTAAGTGCTCGATGTTCTTCACGGCGACGCCAGTGATCATTGCACTAAGAGCTACCGTAATGCCAAATAAAATGGCGATTGGAATCAAAATACCGGCGGACATTAATAACATTGTTTTCCCTCCCCTTAAAAGTAACTGCATAACAGCAGTCGTAAATTAGCAAACTTGACTGGTCGAGTCTAGTAAAATTTCCCGTTAGTGCAACCCTTAGTGCTTCTCAATAATGGTCGTACCGCCACCGCGTGGATCACTGGCGGCAGTGACGCGGTTATTGTTGAGCTCCCACAACACTGCCTGCATGTTGCCGTAGCTATTTTCCAGTGCTCTTAGCGCATGGCCGCGGGCTTGTAGCTTGTGTTGCAGTGGTTCAGTGAGGGCACCGGGTTCGAACTGAATTTGGTCGGGGAGGAACTGATGGTGAAAGCGAGGGCGGCTCACCCATTCTTGCGGCTCGCTACCAGCAGCAAATTCTAAGGTACCAAGTAGCACCATGGAGATGATACGGCTGCCGCCGGGAGTGCCGAGTAGGGCAATACGTGCTTCGCCCTCCAAAAAGGTGGGGGTCATGCTGGAGAGCGGCCGTTTGCCTGGCTCAATGGCATTGGCCTCCGCCCCCACCAGTCCATAGGCGTTAGGGGCGCCGGGTTTGGCGGAAAAATCATCCATCTCGTCGTTGAGCAGTATGCCTGTGCCAGGAACGGTAAAGGCGGCGCCAAAGGGGTAGTTGATGCTGAGGGTCGCGGCGACCCGGTTCCCTTCCTGGTCGAGAATCGAGAAGTGAGTGGTGTCGGTGCCATTTTGCTCCAGCCCGTTACCCTTTAGGCTCTGACTGGGGGTTGCTCGGTCGGACTGGATGGTGCTGTGCAGGGTGCGGGCATGGCTGAGGTGTGTCAGCTCGGCCACGGGGATTTTCACGAAGTCAGGGTCGCCTAGGTGTTCGGCGCGATCTCGATAGGCGCGGCGCATCGCCTCGACGATCAGATGGGTGCGGTCGAGCTCGTTGAGTTGTTCGAGCTCGTAGGGGGCAAGAATGTTGAGTATGGTGACGAGGGCGATGCCACCGGAGGAGGGCGGCGCGGCGGCAGTGATGCGAATGCCGCGATAGTCACCGTGGATCGGCTTGCGCTCCACCACTTGGTAGCTGTCGAGGTCGCGCTGGGCCCAGATGCCGCCAGCGTTGCTCACCGCGGTCACCAATTTTTTGGCGATGACGCCGCTGTAGAAACCGGCATGGCCTAGCGTGGCGATAGCCTCTAGGGTTGCGGCCAGTTCTGGTTGTTTGATGCGATGGCCGACTGGAGGTACATTGTTATCAAGTAGGAAGAGGCGGGCGGTCTCCGCATCGCGGCGCATCACCTCTAGGCGGAAGCGCGCCATGCCGCGATAGTGCTCATCAATCTCAAATCCTTCACGCGCGGCGCGGATAGCGGGGGCCAGGCTCTGTTTCAGTGGCAGGCGACCATATTTTTGTGCCAGATGGACTAGTGCGGCAGGCTGGCCGGGGATGGCGGCTGCGAGTGGGCCGTTCATGGAAAGTCCTGGAATCACTTCGCCATTTTGATCCAGATACATGTCGCGCTTTGCCGCCAATGGGGCGCGTTCACGGCCATCGATCATGGTCTCAAAGCCATCACTGGCCCTGTGTAGCAACCAGAAGCCGCCGCCGCCCATGCCGGAGCCGGTGGGTTCCACCACGGCCAGAGTAGCGCTGACGGCGACGGCGGCATCGAAGGCGTTACCACCGGCGGCTAAAATTTCGTGGCCGGCGGCGGTGGCAATCGGGTGGGCCGTGGCAACGGCAGCAGCTGAGGGTTTTAGCCCCGCTTGCTGGGCTTGTAACGGGGCGGCAAGAAACAACAGCAGTGCCGCTGGCACTATTGTCTTAATCATAAATTGCTTGAGGATGCCCTTGAGGGTAAGGCGCTTGTCGGGCTGTGCGGTGGAGTCGCTCATCACGGTGGCCTGAATTAGGCCGCGGCGGTCAGCTTTTTGTACTTTTCGAGCAGCTGTTCTTTGTTTTCGACGTGGTCCGCATCTTTCGGAATGCAGTCTACCGGACAAACCTCAACGCACTGCGGGGTGTCATAGTGGCCGACACATTCGGTGCAGAGATTGGGGTCAATCTCATAGATCTCATCGCCTTGGGAGATGGCGCTGTTGGGGCATTCAGGTTCGCAGACGTCGCAGTTGATGCATTCGTCGGTGATGATTAGGGACATTGCTTGCTGCCTTCTTCTAAATAGTCACTAAAATTGATGTTTCATTTTAACTTAAATTTCGTTTTAACTTAAACTTTTCTTGGAGGTTGCTGTAGACCTCTGGGTGGACAAAGTCGCTGACATTGCCGCCAAGTCGCGCTACCTCTTTGACTAAGCTGGATGAGATGTAGCCATATTGCTCCGCTGGCATCAAGAAGAGGGTTTCTATTCCGGGGGCCAGCTTGCGGTTCATGCCGGTGAGTTGAAACTCATATTCAAAGTCTGACACAGCGCGCAGTCCCCGCAGGATGACGCCAGCGTTGCACTGCTGGGCAAATTTCACCAACAGTATATCGAAACCACGGATCTCGACGTTATCCATGCCCGCTAGCGCTGTTCTGGCTAGGGCGATGCGCTCCTCCAACGAGAACAGCGGGGCTTTGCCGCTGCTGGCGGCGATGGCGACGATCACTTTGTCGAACAGCGGACGAGCCCGTTGCACCAAATCGGTGTGGCCGTTAGTGATCGGGTCAAAGGTGCCTGGGTAGATTGCGATCCCTTTCACCTACGAATCCCTTTTATAAAATGAAAACCGGCACACATTATATCATGAAGCCCCGTTTTGCATTGCTACGGCGCGCTGGCGTTGTGCCAAAAAATACCCCACATCACCGGCTTTTTTGCTACGAAATAACTCCCAATTGTCGGGCAAGGTGGGTTCGCCATTTTTGGCGTTATCTTCGAGATAGATAAGTGCTTCATCGCTGAGCCAGCCGTTCTGTTCCAGTAGCTGGCAGCACTGTTCCAGTGTGCCGAGACGGTAAGGGGGATCGAGAAAGACCACCTCGAAAGGGGTGGCGGGCCCCTCAAGAAAGCGCAACACGTCACCGTTCTCTACCTTGCCAACAGGGCTCTTGAGGGTGAGTAGATGGTGACGGATTTGCGCCGCAGCATCACGGTCCTGCTCCACCATCACCACCTCGCGGGCGCCACGCGAGAGCGCCTCCAGCCCCAGCGCACCGCTGCCGGAAAAGAGGTCGAGGCAGCGCGCGCCAGCAATCTGCATCTGCAGCCAGTTGAAGAGGGTTTCGCGGATACGATCCGGCGTTGGGCGTAGGTCGGTGACGGCGGGAAACTGTAGTCTGCGGCCACGCCATTCGCCGCCAATGATGCGTAGCTGCCCGGGTTGCGGCCGGTTATGTGGATTCTCTTTTGCCATTATGGTGCCGCACTCTCTGCGATGCCGCCAACGGTGACGGTGACCATATTTTCGGGTTGCAGGCGGCGTTGGAAGGCGTCGCGGATCTGTTCGATGGTCACGGCGTCCACTTTGGTAGTGTAGGTATCAAGGTAGTCGAGTGGCAGTTGATAGAAGCCGATCGCGGTGATGTTGTCGATGATTTTGGAGTTGCTGTCGAGGCCAAGAGCGAAGCCGCCGGTGATGTTCTGTTGGGCGGCCTTTAGCTCCTCTTTTGTCGGACCATTGTCGATAAAATTCTTCAGCGTCTCGTTGAGTAGTTTGAGCGCCTCATCGGCTTGGTCGTTGCGAGTCTGCAAACCCATGGTGAAGGGGCCGCTCTGGCGCATCGGCGAAAAGTAGCTGTAGGTGCTGTAGCTGAGGCCACGCTTCTCACGGATCTCCTCAGTCAAGCGTGATACCAGCCCGCCACCGCCAAGAATGTGGTTGCCGACGTAAAGCGGAAAGTAGTCCGGGTCATTGCGGGTGATGGCCGGTTGTCCCACTAGGATATGGGTTTGGGTGGAGGGGAACTCCTTTTTCACTCGCTGGGCTGTCTTGAGCGGGGTGACAGCGGGGATGGCAGGGGCGTGTTCACCTGGGGATAACTTGCCGATGATGGTCTCGGCCAGCGCCTCAGCCTGTTGGCGATCGACGGCACCGACGATGGAGAGGGTGGCGTTACGGCCGACGTAGTAGCGTTTGTGATGGTTTAGTAGATCCTGACGCTTGATTTTTTTCACTGATGTTTCCGTGCCGCTGGCGTCGTTGGCATAAGGGTGGTTGCCATAGAGGGCGTTGAAAAACGCATCATTGGCGATAGCGTCCGGTGCCTGTTTTTTGGACTGCAGGGCAATCAGCAATCGGTTACGTTCGCGATTCAACGCTTGCTGTGGGAAGGTGGGCTGGGTGAGCAGGGCTGCCAGTGTGACGACGGCTTTGTCGAGCAGCTCGGGCTGGGTCAAACTGCGCAGGGTAATTACCGCCATGTCACGATGGGAGCTGGCGCCGAAGTTGGCGCCGACGGCGGCAAAGCGGTCGGCGATCTGGTCGGCGTTGAGCGTGCCCGCCCCCTCTTCCAGCAGGCCGTTGGTGAGCAGTGCCAGACCGGGCAGTTTGCCGTCACGGGAACCGGCCGCATCAAAGGTGATGCGCACATCGACCATCGGCAGTTCGGGGGCAGCGACATAATAGACACGAGCGCCGTTGTTGGTCTGCCACTGATGGATTTCGGGGGTGGCGGTGGCCAGCGGGCTGATGACTATCAGGCAGGTGGTGAGCAGCCATTGGCTGCGGTGTTTGATCCAATTCTTCATGTTTTGGGAATCCTGTTGTCCGGTTAAAAGCTTAATGCTTCATGCCGCTCATGGGGCGGCGCGGCTGTTTCTGATCCAGCGGTAGCGGCTCCAGTACCGCGACGGTCAGATGGTCATCGATCAGGTATTTGCGTGCCACCTCACGCACTTGTTCGGCGGTGACCTGCTTGATTTTGTCGACATACTGCTCGCCGAGGCGCCAGTCGAGACCGATGGTCTCCAGTGAGCCGATCTGCATTGCCTGATAGAAGACCGAGTCTTTCTGATAGACTTCGCCAGCAATCACCTGGGCCTTGACCCGGGCCAGCTCGTCGCGGCTGGCCAGCTCATCCTTTAGCCGTTTGATTTCGCCGCGAATCGCTTTTTCCAGTTCGGGGATGGTGTGGCCTTTGGCGGGCTGGCCATCGAACATGAAGAGGCCGTCGAGACGGGCGAAGGGGCTGTAACCCGCCCCGGCGCTGGTGGCGATCTGCTGGCCGCGCACCAGGTTTTTGGCAAAGCGGGCGCTGTTGCCGTCGTCGAGAATGGCGGAGAGGACCGCGAGGGCGTAGGGCTCCCACTCATCGGCGGCGCCCGTCGCTACCGGGGTCTTGTAGCCCATCAGCAGGTAGGGGAGTTCGGCCGGGGCCTTGACGGTGATGCGTCGCTCGCCGCGCTGTGGTGCTTCTTTGACGGGCTTGGGT
>JAYUTP010000037.1:0-2049 GCA_043755075.1 Tenderia sp. (SeqCode) | reverse complement strand
TCGCTGAGCCCTTGGTCGCGCACAAAGCGGGCGAAGCAGCGTGCGCCGTTGCCACATTGTTCTACTTCGCTGCCGTCGGCGTTGAAGATGCGGTAGCGGAAGTCGGCCTCTGCAAGAGTGGGGCGCTCGACCAGCAACAGTTGATCGCAGCCGATGCCAACGTGGCGGTCGCCGATAAAGCGAATCTGCTCATTGCTGAGGTTGATGTTCTGACGGATGGCGTCGATGACGACAAAGTCATTGCCCAGACCGTGCATTTTGCTGAAGTGGATGGCTGTTTTCATGGTGGTTCAGTGTATCAATGTCTCAATCTCTGCGCGCGGCAGATCGCGTTGCAGGATGTGGTCGCTGAACTCGGGCTGGAGGGTGGTGTGGTGAATCCCGAAGCGGTCGTGCAGCATGGTTTGCAGCTGCGACAGCACGGCCTGCCAGTGGCTGGCATCCTTCATCACCACATGGGCGGAGAGGGCGATGGTGCCGGAGGCGATGCTCCAGATGTGCAGGTCATGCACCGACTCGACCCCATCAACAGTGGCCATGGTCTGGCCGACTTGCGGCAGGTCTATATCGAAGGGCACTCCCTCCATGATCACATGCAGCGCCTCGCGCAGCAGCCGCAGGCTGGAGACCAGGATCAGGGCGCAGATGATCAGCGATAGGATTGGATCGATGGTGGTCCAGCCGCTGTAGTAGATGACGATACCGGAGATGAGCGCGGCCACTGAGCCAAGCAGGTCGCCCAGTACATGGAGCAGCGCGGCGCGGATATTGAGTGTCTGTTCACCGCGGTGCAGCACCCAGGCGACGGCGAGATTGACCAGTAGGCCGATGAAGGCGATCACCATGACGATGCCGCCGCTGACGTCACGCGGCTCTTGCAGTCGCTCGATGGCGGCGATGGTGATGGCAATTACAATGACAATCATGGTCAGGCTGTTGATGAGGGCAGCGACAATCTCGGCGCGCACCAAGCCATAGGAGTGGCGATGCGAGGGTGGCCGTTTAGCCAACCAGGCGGCGAAGGCCGCTAGTCCCAGTGCCGAGGCATCGGTGAACATGTGACCGGCATCGCCCATCAGTGCTAGGGAGTTGGCGATCCAGCCGCTGATCGCCTCGACAAAGGCGAAGCCGAGGGTGATGCCTAACGCCCAGAGCAGGGTGTTGCGGTTGCGGTTGGAGTGGTCGTGATCGTGCGGGTGTGCGCCCATCGGTATCTCGTGGTGGTAATTGAGTGAGCGATGATAGGCGGCGGCGGGGGTGGCTGCAAATAAAAAAGCCCACCCGTGCATGGCAGGGGTGGGCTTTGGCTTTATGCTTTTAGTGTGGCTTAGAAGTGTGGCTTCTCGGGGGCGTCGTTGAAGCGCTTGATGCTGGCCATGACTTCGGCCTTGGCAGCGGCGGCGTCGCCCCAGCCTTCAATCTTGACCCACTTACCCTTCTCAAGATCCTTGTAATGTTCAAAGAAGTGGGAGATCTGGTTCAGCAGTGACTGCGGCATGTCGCCGATGTCATTGATATGGGCGTAACGGTCAGTGAGTTTATTGACCGGTACGGCCAGTACCTTGGCATCAATTCCGGATTCGTCGGACATCTTCAATACGCCAATTGGGCGGACACGAATCACGGCGCCGCTGATCAGGGCGTGTGGGGTGACGACCAGTACATCGACAGGGTCTCCATCTTCAGAGAGGGTGTGTGGCACATAACCATAGTTGCAGGGGTAGAACATGGCGGTGGCCATGAAACGATCCACAAACATTGCGCCGGTATCCTTGTCCACTTCGTACTTCACGGGGTCGCTGTGGGCGGGAATTTCGATAATGACGTTGATGTCATTAGGAACATCTTTGCCGGGGGGCACTCTGTCCAGGATCATGTTTTCCTCCTTTGTAGTGGGTTTATAAAAGGCGGCCATTATATCTGGCGTTAGTTGCTTGCGCTAATCGGGCGCTATGCTATCTATATATAGGTACTCGATATGGCTTTGGCGGGGGTGGCTCTCCCTAAAATTGCGCTGTTACCCATGGTGTTGGGTGTGATGGGTCTGTT
>JAYUTP010000036.1:0-2636 GCA_043755075.1 Tenderia sp. (SeqCode) | reverse complement strand
GCAACCAGCTCGATTACATCCTCGACGGCGAGTGCAATCCAGATGCACAGCCGAGTCGGATTATTGATCTTGTCAGTGGTAGAGTGATTCGTGATTGATGTTTGTAATTAAGTGCAAGGTGCTGGCTTGGGTACGACATAACTGATGCCCCGCACCAACAGCCACACCCCTTTTGCCCAAATCCCGCCACTGTGGGAAAATGCGCGACCTAATCCGCACACCTGTTTGAAGGCGATCACTCCATGGCAACTCTGGTACTGCAAGGCCCACGCTTAACCTGTCACGAAGCGGAGGTGCTGAGCGAGCAGTTCAACGGCACGCTCTATGAAGGCAGGGGTTATTACCGCATTCAGGTGGATGGCGACATCAATCCACAACAGCTGGAGCAGCACCGGGGCCAGGAGGATTTTGATATCAACCTGCTGCCCGACGGCTTTGACCCGAAGCAGGTCAAGCTGCTGGTGACCGATATGGATTCGACGCTGATCAACATCGAGTGCATCGATGAGATCGCTGACTTCATCAACGTTAAGCCCCAAGTGTCGGAGATCACCGAGGCGGCAATGCGTGGCGAGATCGATTTTGAGACCTCATTGCGCCGTCGCATCGCTCTGCTCACCGGCTTGCAGGAGGATGCGCTGGAGCACGTTTACAACGAACGGTTACGGCCCAACCCCGGCGCGCAGCAGATGATCGCCGGATTAAAATCACAGGGCATAAAAATCGCGCTGGTCTCTGGCGGTTTTACCTACTTCACCGAGAAATTAAAGACCCGCCTTGGTCTCGACTACACCCTTGCCAACACACTCGAATTCGAAAACGGCAAACTCACTGGTGAGATTCACGGCCACATCGTCGGCGCGGAAGCGAAGGCGAACTTCCTGCTGGAGAAGTGCAAGCAGCTTGGAATCAAACCATCACAGGCGGTGGCGATGGGCGATGGCGCCAACGACCTGCTGATGATGAAAGAGGCGGGGCTGAGCATCGCCTACCACGCCAAACCTAAGGTGCAGGCGCAGGCGCACAGCGCACTGAACCACTGCGGATTAGATGGCGTATTGGGGTTATTGAATCTTGGCTAACTCAGCGGGCAATGCAACAACACTGCTCAGCCAGGAGTGGCAAACACTGCATCAGGATCACGAGCGCTATGACCGTTATGGCCTGCTAATCAAACTGACGGCGGTGGTCGTTAGCCTGCTGGCGATCGCCTTCGGCATGACGCTGCTGCTGACACTCATCTTTGTGTTGATACTCTGGTTGCAAGAGGGAATCTGGCGCACCATTCAGGCCCGCACCAGCGACCGGTTGCTAGAGATAGAACGGCTGCTAGCGCTGCCTGGCGAACATGTTGGCCTGCAATTCTATTCTGCCTGGCAGGCAACTCGCCCCGGTACTGTAGGTTTGTTGAAGGAGTATCTACGCAACTCGCTACGCCCGACCGTGGCTTACCCGTATGTGATCCTGCTGGCGCTTGAGATTTTAGCTGCGCTGTTTTATTTCTAAACTGTAGGGCACCCAAAACACTGCATCCCCTCAGGTTAAGAGCAACGGTTACTGACGATAGAGCTGCTCGGCGTAGGCCGCTTGCGAAAAGAGCGAGTGAGCCAGCGCCTTGTCAATCAGCGACGGGTTGCTGGCACTGCTCTCGACCAGCGCTTTATCGCTATAGGTAAACATTTTCGGCGGCAGGTTTTGCCGCAATACCACTACGTCGTTGCCTTCCATATAGGCCTGGACCTTGTCGAACTGCATGATGGCACGGCCGATGCGGTTGCGGTTTTCTGGCACGGTGAGATCGCGGCCGATCATCGGTGTCTCACCGGAGATGCCCATCATCGACAGCAGTGTTGGCCCCATGTCGATCTGGCTGGCGAGGGTATTGACCACGGCGGGCTTCACCGGGCCACCGAGGATCAAGCCCGGAATGTGGAAGCGATCCACCGGCACCAGCGAGGGGCCGTAGACCCGCGAGTTATGGTCAGAAATGACGAGTATCAGTGTATTGGCCCAGTAGTTCGATTTTTTGGCCTTGGCGATAAACTGGCCGACGGCGTAATCGGCATATTTTACGGCGTTGTTGACGGTCTGCTTCTCCGGCTCATACAGCTCGATACGGCCATCGGGAAACTCAAAGGGCGCATGGTTGGATGAGGTGAAGACCAGTCCAAAAAACGGTTTGTCGCCATAGCTACTGAACTTTTTGTCGGCCATATTGAAGAGGTCTTCATCGGAGACACCCCAGGTGGCTTTAAACACAGGATCAAGATAGTCAGCCTGATCGATCACATAATTAAAACCGTTGCCCATAAAGAAGCTGCGCATGTTGTCGAAATGCCCTTCACCACCGTACACAAAGCCAGTGTCGTAACCGTGCTGTTTCAGATAACTGGCGAGGGTGAAAAAGTCGCGCTGTGATTTGGCCTGCTTCACCACACTGATGGCGGGGGTCGGCGTGAAGCCAGTGACGACCGCTTCGATGCCGCGCACTGAACGGGTGCCGGTGGCGTAGAGGTTGTTGAACCAGATGCCCTCATCAGCCAGCTTATCGATATTCGGCGTCAGCGGCAGGCCGCCGAGTTTACCGACAAACTCGGCACCGAGACTCTCTTCCAGCACGATGATGAGGTTGTAAG
>JAYUTP010000035.1:0-12083 GCA_043755075.1 Tenderia sp. (SeqCode) | reverse complement strand
CTCCACTTCGAGCACGTTTTTTCCCGGCGCAAGTTTGGTGCGATTACCGATGCGGAAGATGTGAGTATCCACCGCGATGGTGGGTTGGCCGTAGGCGGTGTTGAGAATGACGTTGGCGGTCTTGCGGCCGACGCCAGGCAGTTGTTCCAGCGCCTCACGGGTTTGTGGCACGACGCTGTGATGTTCTTCGATCAAGATCTTGCAGGTCTTGATGAGATTGGCGGCTTTTGTGTTGAAGAGACCGATGGTCTTGATGTAGTGCTTCAAGCCCTCCTCACCCAGCGCCAGGATCGCCTCTGGCGTATTGGCGACGGGGAAGAGTTTGGCCGTGGCTTTGTTGACCCCTTTATCCGTCGCCTGCGCCGAGAGCAGCACCGCCACCAGCAGCTCAAATGGGTTGGTGTAGTTCAGTTCAGTGGTGGGATGGGGATTTTCGGCCTGAAGACGGCGGAAGATCTCACTGCGTTTCTCTCTGTTCATGAGGGCGGTGCTTGTTGTTTGAATGTGGGCAGTATGGTGCCAGCAAGGGGGCGTTGTCGCAATGTCATCATCCGACGATTGCGGTGCTAGCGACTCAAGCCACTCCCACGGGTGTGGAGCTGCAATTTTTAATCGGCGGTGGCGACGTTGCGCTGATGCAGGGTATTCATGACGGCGTCGATGGTTCGTTCAAACAGTGGCAGAGACTCGACCACCTCGGCCTCACCGCGTCTGAATTTGGCGGCCAGGTCGTTGAAAGAGTGTTCGGCGACGACCTTGAATTTCCAGTTGGAGAAGGTGCATTCGCCCAGATAGTCGCTCTTCCACACCAGACGCAGACGCTGCTGCTTGCCGCTGTCATTTTCAAGGGTGAGCCACTCGCCGGTTTTCAGGTCGAGGACCTGCTGCCAGTACTCATCATTGATCAACGGTTCGATCTTGCCGTGGATTACGCCGGAGGTGATGGTGATCTCTTCCACATCGTCGTCATCGTCAATCATGACGTCAGCAATCGTGATCTCGTCAATGTTGAGGTGGCGGTTTGCGCTTGTCACCACATCATCAAGATCGAGGAGGGGGATGTTGAGCATCTCTTCGAGCTTGCTCATCTCGTTGAGCTGGCTCTGCATCTCCGCCAGGGCACGGTCGATCTCATCCAGTTCGCCTTCTGCAGCGATGCGAGTATCAATCTTGATGCGGATGCTCGGGGAGTGGTCGGGGCTGTTTTCACCGCGCATGCTGGCAATATGGCAGGACTCCAGCGCGGTCAGCAGATGCTCCGTTTCGACCTGTGGCAGATGAATGCTTTTGAGTCCGTCTTGGAGGGTGATTACTAGCTCCAGAAGAATGTTGGAGAGGCGTTTTTTGTCGGCATCACTCTTTTTGGGCTCGACAGACCAGACCAGCAGATCAACAAAACGCAGTTGCTCTTTCCAACGGAGACTCTCATCACTGTCGTTGAGATAGGTCTGAACCATCACCTCGCGCCATGGCCCGCTGATCAATTCATAGACCGCCTTAGGCAACTTTTTCTCTTGGATGCGGGTGGCGATGCAATCCATCACCCAAGCGCTGGTGAGCTTCTGTTTCTCACGCAGCTCATACTGTTTCTTGCTGGTTGCCTGAGTGCGGCTCTCCTGGACTTCGCTTAAGCTCTGGAAACGTTCGAACTCCAGTAGTAATTCATCAAAGAGGGCGATGTTGTCCTGAAAATCATTGAGGATGCGATTGACGATGTAGTCGATCTTTTGCAGCAGCGGGCTGCCGTCGATGCGCGTCTCTTCATCGATCCCCATGGCGGATTGCGCCATCTGGTTGAGCAGACGGCGGGCCGGATGTTGTTTCTTGCTGAAGAACGCATTGTCGCTGATGGCGACCTTGAGCAGCGGGATTTGCAATCTTGAGATCAGCGCCTTGGCCACGGAAGGCAGGCTGCTGTCATCGAGTATGAAGTCAAAGAGCATGGCGACGATGTCGATGATGTCGTTATCAACCGGGCTGAGCAGCGTCAGTTTGCCGCCTGATACTGTGGTCTGTATTTCGGAAGAGAGCGCCTCCTTGAGCTGGGCCACCGATTCAAAAGATTCAAAGCGAATGTCGCGCAGCTGAATCGATGACAGGGCGTTAACCAGGTCAATCGGATCGATATGCGCTGTTGCACTGTTGCCCGCTTGATTGTGGCTGGTGGCATGGTTGTTTGCTATGTTGGTGGCGCGCTGTTGCGCTAGCAATTGTTGCAGGGTGCCGAGCAGTGCCTCGTTGCCGGTCTGGTGATAGCCCGCACCGTTTTCCAATGATTGGCCGGTTGGCGTGTCGGTAAAAGAGGTATCGCCATTGTCACTGTGAGGTGGTTGTGTCGTGCTGTTTTGGGCTGAGCGCGGTTGCTTTTTCACCGTCATTTTCAGGTTGGGCAGCACGCCAGCTTCGGCGAAGAGGGTGTTGTTCTCGTCATAGAGCGGCGCCAGATGTGAAGCAACATATTTATCGAACAGTTTGTAGATGATCAGTTTGATGTTGGTATCAACATCAAACTGTTTGAGCGATTCACGGAAGGCCTCGCAGATTGCCCGAGGGGCGATGGGGATGACATCGAGATCAATATTTTTGGTGGACACTAGGGCGATAAAGCGTTGCTCGATGGCGTAGAGCTCGCGCGCTAACCGGCTGTTCACCTTGGCGATCATAGTGCTGATGGCTAACGACTCTTCAAGATCGGACTTGTCTAATAGGGTCAGAGTCATGCTGTCGGCATTGCTAAAATCCATCGTAGGCGCTTTTTTTGCCACACTTGGTGCGGCGAAGAAGTGCTTAAACTCAGCTTCAATTCGTTGCTGAAACGCCTCCTCAAGTGCTTGGCGTTGCAGACGTAGTTGCCGCATGGCATCGAAATAGCTGGCCTGCAACAGGTTGCTCTCGGCCTTGTCAGCGAGCTCAAAAAGAGTGTCGTCAGCGTTGTCGAGCATCCGCTTCAGCAAGGTCGGTAGATAGCGCAGGGTGATGGCGCGGGACTCATCAAGCAGCACCTGCGCCTTTTTGCGCTCACCCCCGGTTGTCCTGGAGTCGAGTGGAATTACATTGTTATCGTGCATGGCCATATCATCTGCCTCAGTCGCGTTCCATGCGGAGAACTTGCGTTGGGTTGCCAATGAATCTAATTCAGACTCAAAGGCTGAACTGTGACTGTGGTCTCAGGAATCTGGTTTAAGGCGCTGTTCCAGCCTGCCAGGTTCCGTCCCTACCTACATAACGACGTCGTGACGGGCATTCTTGAGATGAAGGGCGGGTGTGTGTTGGCTTTTGTGATGCAGGTCAATCTATGGGCAGGTGGCCCGGGAAAATCTTTGCATATAATAATGTTATTGCGTTGAGACCGGGGGTGCATGCAGGTTAACGCGCTGCTTAGAGCAGCTCTACATTATTCCAGGTGTTTATGTTCATAAATGGATCAGTGTCACCAAATAGGCGATGGTCAGCTCTTTGGCAAAACAATCACTCAGTACGATAGCCTCTTTGCCGCTGATGTGGCTGAGGCCGACAAAGTCGAGAGAAGTTGCTGAGAGATGAGTTGATTCATGGCTCGCCGCATAGGCGAGCCATGACGAGGCTGTCAAACAGCGGCGGTGTCGCTTTCAACGGCTGTTTTGCGGGTGATCGGTTTGGGTTGCAGCGCCGTTTTGCGTTTGTTGCGCTCATCGATGATGTTTTTAACAGCGACCAACAACCCCAGACCGATGAAGGCGCCAGGCGGCAGGATGGCGAGCAGGAAACCGCGATAGTCATCAATGAGGATAAGGGTGAGGTAGTTGCCCCACTCACCAAACATCAGTTGCGCTTGAGCGAAGATAGTCCCGTTACCGAGTATTTCGCGCAGCGTGCCGAGCAGTATCAGCACGGCGGTGAAACCGAGCCCCATGGTAAGGCCGTCGAGTGCAGCTCGGCTCGGGGTGTTCTTGAAGGCAAAGGCCTCGGCGCGACCGAGCAGGGCGCAGTTGGTGACGATCAGCGGCACAAAGATGCCGAGGATTTTGTAAAGCTCGTGGAACCAGGCGTTCATCGATAGCTCGATGACGGTGACCACTGAAGCGATGATCATGACAAAGACCGGGATGCGCACCTCCGGTTTCACTAGGTTCCGGATCAGCGAGACGATGAGACTGGAGAAGACCAGCGCCAGGGTGGTGGCAAGACCCAGACTCAGTCCGTTGACGGTGTTGGTGGTGACCGCCAGCAGCGGGCAGAGGCCGAGGATCTGTACTAGGGCGACGTTGTTGCCCCAAAAACCATCATGGCTGATCTCGCGATAACTTTTACTCATGGTGCTTGATCTCCTTGGGTGGTGCTGCTGCAAATAGCAGATCACGATGACTATTGTAGTACTTCAGCGCGCGATGGACCGCTTTGACTACGGCGCGCGGGGTGATGGTGGCGCCAGTGTTGCTATCGAAGACGCCACCATCCTTATCCACCTGCCATAGTTTATCGGCGGGATGGGTGAGGGACTTGCCATCAAACTGTTTTATCCAATTGGAGCGTTCGGCCTCGATATAGTCCCCTAGCCCTGGCGTCTCTTTATGAGCGACAACACGGACACCGGCCAGTTCGCCGTTGTAATTGATCGCCACCAGCAGTTTGATGGTACCGCTGTAACCGTCGGGTGCCTCGGCGGCGATGACGGCAGCGACCGGTTCATCACCCTGGCGGGCACGGTAGACCATGACTGGGTTTTTGCTGCCGAGCGACTCTTTTGATTGTGCGGCGATGCTGTCGTTGTAGATGTCATTGTTGTGACTGGCGGCGGGGATCAGCTCATGCAGACTATGCAGTAGTGCGGCCTTCTCGTTGGCAGCGATACGGTCATGAGTGCTTTCGTGGGTGATACCTACCAGCCCAGCGCAGAGTACGGCAAAGCCACCGAGGATCGCTGCGGCTCTGAGCATATACTTACTGAGCATCGGGGCCCTTTCGGTGGCCGAAGACGACCGGCTTGGTGTAGTGGTCGATGGTGGGGGCGGCCATGTTCATCAGCAACACCGCAAAGGCGACTGCATCAGGATACCCACCCCAGGTACGGATGATGTAGGTGAGGATGCCGACGCCTGCGCCAAACCAGAGTCGCCCCTTGAGAGAGGTAGCGCCGCTGACCGGATCGGTGGCGATGAAAAAGGCCCCGAGCATCGCCGCGCCACTGAAGAGGTGAAACAGGGGCGAGGCGTGGGTCTCCGGGGCGATGGCGAAAAAAATCAGCGCTATCAGGCCAAGACTGCCGAGCATCGCCACTGGCACATGCCAGCTGATCACCTTTTTGTAGATCAGCCAGAGACCACCACCGAGGATGGCGAGGTTGACCCACTGCCAGCCCGTGCCGCCCAGCGCACCAAAGATTGGGTTGGCGCTGATCTGGTGGATGGTCTGGTCAAGTTTCAATTGAGTCTTGAGGGTGTCGAGTACCGTGGCCGAGGTGAGGCTGTCGATGGAGAGGCCTGCCGGTAGGGTGCCGCCAAAGACCAGTCCTAGGCTCTGCGCCAACGAGAGCTGCTCGCTGTTTAGGCCCAGAGGTGCAGCCCAAGTGGTCATCTCGCGTGGGAAGGAGATCAGCAACATCACATAACCGACCATCGCCGGGTTGAAGGGGTTGTAACCGAGGCCACCGTAAATATGTTTGCCAAAGACGATGGCAAAGGCGGTGCCGATGACGATTAGCCACCAGGGTGTTAGTGGTGGCAGGGCCATGCCGAGCAGCAGGGCGGTGACCAGGGCGCTGCCATCCTTGAGAAAAAAGGTGATGGGGTGGCGGCGCAGTCGCAGCATTACTGCCTCTGTGGCCAATGCCACGACTGTGGCCAGCAACAGGTTGATGATGACGCCCCAACCGAATAGCCAAGCGTAGACGGCGATGGCCGGGATCAGGGCATAGACCACCCGCAGCATGACGATGGAGAGGCCGCCGACGCCGTGAGTGTGGGGGGAACTGGGGGTATTCAGCTGCATGGCCATCTCTTATTCCGCTTCTTTACTGCTCGCGGCGCTGGCCGCAGCTACTCGATCGCGGCCGGCGTCAGTCCCATCGATTTGACGCTGTTGTGCGGGTGTCAACTCTGCCGTGTTTTTAGGCGCATCCGGTGGCTGTTCATTTTTCTTCTTGGACTGCTCCAGAGCGGCCTTTTTTTGCGCCAGTCGCGCCTCTTTTTCGGCCTGCTCCTGTTCTATTCGTGCCAGGCGGAATTCATGGCGTTTGCGTGCCTGATCGGCCTTCTCTTTCTCGCGCTCCTGGGCCCAGGTTTCGGTCTTGGCGAAGCGGTAGTAGTGTACCAGCGGGATGTTGCTGGGGCAGACATAGGCGCAGCAGCCGCATTCGATGCAGTCGAAGAGGTCGTATTCCTGAGTCTTGTCGAACTCCTTGGCGCGGGCATGCCAGTAGAGCTGTTGTGGCAACAACTCCACCGGGCAGGCATCCGCACAGGCACCGCAGCGGATGCAGGGCATGACGGGTGGCGGCGGTGTGGCGGGTTTGCGGGTCACCAGGATGCAGTTGCTGGTTTTGATCACCGGCACGGCGGTACTGTGAATGGCAAAACCCATCAATGAACCGCCCATGACGATGCGTTCGACATCTTCTGTCACGCCGCCACACTGCTCTAGCAGAAATTGGATTGGGGTGCCGATGGGCACCTCCAGATTGCGCGGCTCTTTTACGCCATCACCACTGATGGTGACGATGCGCGATACCAGCGGCTGGCTGTGGTTGATGGCGCGATGGATGGCGTAGGCGGTGGCGACATTCTGGACCACGATGCCAATCTGGAACGGCAGACCGTTGCTGGGGCACTCCTTGCCGGTTAATACTTTGATGAGCTGTTTTTCGCCCCCCTGGGGATAGCGGGTTGGCACCACCACCACTTTGATAGCGGCTTCGTTGGCGCTGGCCTGGCGCATGGCGGCGATGGCTTGGGGTTTGTTGTCCTCAATGGCGATGATGACCTCGCGGGCCTGAAGGGCGTGGTGCAGAATGTTGGCACCGGCGATAATTTCAGCGGCACGCTCGCGCATTAGCATGTCGTCGCAGGTGATGTAGGGTTCGCACTCCACGCCGTTGAGAATCAGTGTCTCAATCACCTTGCCGGTGGGGTTGAGCTTGATAAAACTGGGAAATCCGGCGCCACCCAAACCGACGATCCCGGCATTACGCACCAGATTACGCAGGTGGCTCGGTTCGAGTTGGGTGTAGTGGGACTCCTCCGGGAGATGGGTGTAGCGGCGATCCTCGCCATCAGTGGCAATGATAATGCAAGTGGCGCTTAGCCCAGAGGGGTGAGGGATCGGACGCTCTTCGATGGCGATGACAGTGCCTGAGCTGGAGGCGTGTACCGAGGCGCTGACGTAACCCTGAGCGTGGGCGATCTCCTGTCCCTTGAGCACATGGTCGCCCACCTTGACGATCGGTTCTGCCGACCCTCCGATGTGCTGATGCAGCGGGATCACCAGCTCTGGCGCAATGGTAGCCTGAGCGATGGGGCGCTGATTTGACTCATCCTTGTGCTGGGATGGGTGGATGCCGCCGTGGAAGCTCCAGAGCTGGCGGCTCACGGTTTGCTGGCCTCTTGCTGTTGCTCTGGGTGGGGCCACTTCCAATTGAATACCTTTTCGGGCACGGGCTCCATGGTGATGCAATCCACCGGGCAGGGCTCCAGGCAGAGTTCGCAGCCGGTACACTCCGCTTCAATAATGGTGTGCATCTGTTTGGCGCCGCCGAGGATGGCGTCCACTGGGCAGGCCTGAATGCACAGAGTGCAGCCGATGCAGGTGCTTTCGTCGATGATGGCAACCATCTTCGGTTTCTCTTCGCCGACTTCGGCATCGAGCGGGATCGGCTCACGACCGAGCAGATCGGCCAGCGCGATAATGGTGGTCTGGCCGCCGGGTGGGCAGCGATTGATATCAGCTTCGCCCCTGGCCATCGCCTCGGCGTAGGGTCGGCAGCCGGGAAAACCGCACTGACCGCACTGAGTCTGGGGCAGAAGGGCGTCGATCTGCTCGGCCAGCGGGTCGCCCTCGACCTTGAAACGGACGGCGGCAAAACCGAGCAGCAGGCCAAAGATGAGTGCCAGTGCAGTGAGTACTAAGACTGCGGTTAACATTGTTTAGCCTTTCACCAAGCCAGAGAAGCCCATGAAGGCCAATGACATCAGCCCGGCGGTGATCAGGGCGATGGCGGGACCGCGGAAGGGGGTGGGAACATCGGCGACGATGATCCGCTCACGCATGGCGGCGAACAGAATCAGCACCATTGAAAAACCGACAGCGGCACCAAAACCATAGAGCGCCGAGGAGATGAAGCCAAAGTCCTGCTGAACGTTAAGCAGCGCCACGCCGAGTACGGCGCAGTTGGTGGTGATCAGCGGCAAGAAAATGCCTAATACTTGGTAGAGCACCGGGCTGGTCTTGTGCACCACCATCTCGGTGAACTGCACTACCACGGCGATCACCAAAATGAAGGTGATGGTGCGCAGGTATTCCAGTCCTAACGGTGCCAGCAGGTATTCGTTGGCAAGGTAACTACAGACCGATGAGAGGGTGAGTACGAAGGTTGTTGCCAGCGCCATGCCTGTGGCCGTCTCCAATTTTTTGGAAACGCCCATAAAGGGACAGAGCCCCAGAAACTTGACCAGGACGAAGTTGTTTACCAGCACGGTGCTGATCAGAATCAGGGCGTATTCAGTCATGTCCGTTAGTCAGGGTTGAGAAGCTGCTCTATCTATTTGTCAAACAAGGAAAAAGGTTGGCAGGAACGCTGTTGAACTGCTTAACCAGAGAGGAGCATCTTAGGTCTCCCTTATCACAAATTCAACATTGAATTTGTATATGATATTTTTTCTGGTTATATGTCGTCGTGTTATTGCCCTTCTCTTTGAGTTGTTATTTTACCTTCATGCCGGGTTGTGCCCCCGCGTGGGGTTCCAATATCCACAGCTCTTTGCCGCCGGGGCCCGCCGCCAGCACCATCCCTTCGGAGAGACCAAAACGCATCTGCCGTGGCGCAAGATTAGCGACCATGACCGTCAATTTGCCCTCCAGCTGCTCGGGGGAATAAGCGGATTTGATGCCAGCAAACACATTGCGGGTTTTTTCCTCACCGATATCCAGGGTGAGCTGTAACAGTTTGTCGGCCCCTTCAACATGGCTGGCCTTGACGATGCGGGCGATACGCAGGTCTACCTTGGCGAAGTCGTCATAGCTAATCTGTTCCATATTTTCTCCCTTTACTGCTTCTTGTTCTTTGTTCTGTTGTGCCTCGCCGTGACGAACGGGCGAGGGTTGCGGCTTGAGCGTGGCGGCGCTCTCAGCTAGCAGTGCCTCGATCTGTTTTGGATCAATGCGAGTCATCAGATGTTGGTAGGCACTGATCTCGTGGCGCAGCAGTAGGGTGGTGGCATCGTTCCACTGGAGCGGGGCGATACGCAGGAACTCCTCCACCTGGGTGCTGAGTTGCGGCAATACCGGTTTGAGATAGAGCGTCAGCAGGCGGAAGGCGTTAATGATGGCGGTGCAGATCTGGTGCAACTCATGATCCTTGCCGTCCTCTTTAGCCAACACCCATGGTTTGGTCTCATCCACATATTCGTTGGCGATATCCGCCAGGGCCATGATCTCGCGCATCGTCTCGCTGAACTGGCGGTTTTCATAAAGTTCGGCGATCTCGCCCTGCTTGGCCTGAATGGTCGCCACCAGCGCAGCACCAGCGCTATCCAGTTCGGCGCTGAGCTGGCCATCAAAGCGTTTCTTGAGGAACCCGGCGGAACGCGAGGCGATGTTGATGTATTTGCCGACCAGGTTGCTGTTGACGCGGGCGGAGAAGTCTTCGAGGTTGAGGTCGATGTCCTCGATACGATCACTGAGCTTGGCGGCGAAGTAGTAGCGCAAATACTCAGGATTGAGATGGTTGAGGTAAGTACGCGCCATGATAAAGGTGCCACGCGACTTCGACATCTTCTGGCCGTTGACGGTGAGAAAGCCGTGCACGTTGATCTTGGTTGGCGTGCGATGGCCAGAGAACTTCAGCGTCGCGGGCCAGAACAGGGCGTGGAAGTAGAGGATATCTTTACCGATGAAGTGGTATAGCTCGACATCGCTCCCTTCTCGCCAGTAGCGATCAAAGTCCAGCCCTTTCTTGGCGCAGAGGTTCTTGAAGCTCGCCATATAGCCAATCGGCGCATCGAGCCAGACATAAAAATATTTGCCCGGCGCATCGGGGATCTCGAAGCCGAAATAGGGCGCGTCACGGGAGATATCCCAGTCCTTGAGCCCCGATTCGAACCACTCGCTGATCTTATTGGTGGCCTCAGTCTGGAGTGGCGGCTGTTCTTTGTTTTCCAATAACCACTGTTTGAGAAAGCTTTCACACTCGCCCAGTTTGAAGAAATGGTGCTCCGACTCTTTGAGAACGGGCTTAGCCCCGGAGATGGCAGAGTAGGGATCGATCAGTTCGGTCGGACTATAGGTGGCGCCACAGGCCTCGCAGGAGTCACCATACTGGTCTGGAGCCTTGCATTTGGGGCAGGTCCCTTTGATGAAACGGTCCGGCAGGAACATCTGCTTCTGTGGGTCATAGAGCTGTTCGATGGTGCGAATCTCGATAAGCCCGGCGGATCTTAGCGTGCGGTAAATCTCCTGGGACAGCTCACGATTCTCCTCCGAATTGGTGGAATAGTAGTTGTCGAAGGCGATGTTGAAGCCGGTAAAGTCCCCCAGGTGTTCACCGTGAACTCGCTCGATCAGCGCCTCAGGGGTTATCCCCTCCTGCTCAGCACGCAGCATGATGGGCGTGCCGTGGGTATCATCAGCGCAGACATAGTGGATTTCATGGCCACGCATCTTCTGAAAGCGGGCCCAAATATCCGTTTGGATATACTCCACCAGGTGGCCAAGATGAATCGAACCATTGGCATAGGGGAGGGCGCTGGTAACTAAAATTTTACGAAGGGTAGCCATGGGGATGGGCGTAAGTCTCGTTGACATGAAAAGGGCAAAAGTATACCCCAACTGCGTTGTCTATGAGAGGCGTTTGGATGGAATTACTGCGTCATCTGCGCTACCAACGGGTGGCGCAGATGACGCTCAAGCGTTAAAAATTGGGGATGGTGTTGATGTAGTCGAAGTTGGTGGGGTCGTTTTTGTCCAGATAGGCTTTCCAGTCCACTGCGTAGATATCAAAGCTGCCGGTAGCATATTGGTAATTACCAAATTCTCCCCATGGCCCCCATGTGATGTCGTATATATACTTTCCGCCAGTGACAAAGGAGTTTTGGCTGCTGGTATTGATGTCAAAGTCGGTTAGTATCGCACCGCTTTGGAGGTCGGTGATTTTCAAGGTGTTAGTAATGACCCCGCCTGTGGTGAGTGCGGCTGCATTAAAGTATTCAGAGCCGCTCATGTCGATGACAAAATTGCTGTCTATACCACCATCGTTTACGGCCTGGGTGATTATGGGTTTTTTGGAAAGGTTCGCCTTCAAAACATCCTGATTAAAGCCAGTGCCCTTTATTGATTGTTTGAATATTACACGATCAGGCCGTCCCGTGGCATTGCCTGAAATAGTGGCGTTCGACGAGAGTGGGGCCTCAAAGATTCCGCTGAAATTTGTTGGTGGCTGGGCATCTGTCCCGCCATTAAAAGTTCCTGCGCTGGCGGTCCTTCTAAAGCCATCAAACCATAGAGCGCTTCCTGAGTATTGAATGAAGTACTCTTGGGAAAAGTTGCTGTTTGGATCACCAATCATGACATGATAGTAGCCAAGCCCGGTGCTGGGTTCGATGAAAGTTTCCAGCAAAAATGGGGTTGTATCAGGGTCTTGTCTTAGGTTGCCAGGGCCTCCGCGTATGCATGAATCGGCACTAACCGCCACTCCAGGCATGCAGCTAATCTCGAGGCCCTTGGTCGATGGATTGACAGCACTAAAATTCAGCACAGGCTCAGCATGTGCTATCGAGATGGCCCCACTGACCGTAAGCAGGCAGGCCGTTATTGCAGTACTCCATTGCAAGAGTAGCTTTTCCATGTGTCCCCGCAGAACTGTAAAGTAAACTTTAAATGTATTAATACCGCCCCCC
>JAYUTP010000034.1:0-2383 GCA_043755075.1 Tenderia sp. (SeqCode) | reverse complement strand
AGTCCTCTTTGATCGTACGCGCGGGCCAGTTGATAGAGCGTCTTGTCGCTGCTCTCGGCTTTAGAATGGTCGCGCAGCAGTGTCTGGAGCAGCTCAATGTTGCGGTCGATACTGGCGTAGTACAGTTCGTCCTTTTCGGTACTCGTTGCGCCGTCCTTCCCTTCCTTGTTACGCGATTCACTTACTTGAAACTCAAGTTGGGCGAGTCGATGCAGCGCATCAACACGAGATTTGTCGTCTTTCGTCGCGTACGTCAAGTATTCCAGGTATGCGCGTCGAATGTCATCCGCGCTTTTGGCTTTGGGCGAGATTTCGGGGCCAGTCTGTTTCTTGCCGATAAAATCGATGTCGCGCAGTGTAGTCCGCTTAACCGGGGCGCTGCATGAAAGCAGGGTGAGAACAGTTGCGGCAAGGATAAAGTATCTCATCGTATTATTTCGGAGCTGTTGCTTCATAGTCCTGCATTCTGGCCAGGCCATACCTGGATTGGTTCATGTAGTGTGATAGGTGTGATGATCTCTCGTCCAGAAGACCCTGCGCGGTTTTCTGGAGGGTGCTCCGGTAGGCTGCATTCAGTGCCTCGTATTCACGCACCAGCGCAGCGTCGCCAATGCGGGCGACATGTGGCTGGAACTGAGCGAGTATCCGGATATTATCGAAAATGAATCTGGGCAATTTCTCGCCGAGATCCAGATGTTCCGCATTTATCGTTACGATGGTGGAGTTGCCGGACACGACCTGCTTCATGAGCACATCCGGATCGCCCGACATGGCGGCCTTGATGTCCAGCGCCCGAACCTCATAGTGTTTAATCGCTTCGATGTAGCCGGCACTGGCTGTCGAGATTTGTCTCAGTCGCTCGTAGAAATATGGCAGCAACAGGTTTGCCTCGTCGACCGGCAAGTCATGTTTCCTGGAGTCCTTGAGTACCTTAATAGCGTTGAGCGCACCGACGTAATCTTCTTGATAGGCGGCAGTCAGGGCGAGCCCGAGGAGGGCTTTGTTGGTGTATTGCCCATCGAGCCGCACGTTCCGGAATGCATCCCGTGAATTGCGATAGTACTGTT
This sequence comes from Tenderia sp. (SeqCode), assembly GCA_043755075.1. Taxonomy (GTDB): domain Bacteria; phylum Pseudomonadota; class Gammaproteobacteria; order Tenderiales; family Tenderiaceae; genus JAKFXL01. Next base: position 1,316 of record JAYUTP010000034.1, on the reverse strand, counting down.
GTTGTATGAGGGAATAACCCAGGACGATGTACAGCCGATCAGTTAGTTCGTTGTCACTGCTAACGCCTTTGTCGTTGAGTAAATCGTTAATAATTGTGTGCGCATCGGTCCACCAATCCTGGCGGATATTCGCTATCGCCATATTGAGCCGAGCCGCTGCGTAATAGCGGGAACCTGGTGGAATCTTTGTGTATTGTTCAAGCGCCGTTCGATGTTTTTGTATCCGCTGCAATGAGATGCCGCGCATGAGCAGGGCGTTATGATAATCCTCGGGAGGGAGATCGCTGCTTATGGAATCGACGATGCCAATGGTCTCTTGCCACTGATTACGGGAAAAATAATATTTGGTCAGCGAAAGCGAGACATTGGATACAAGTGACTTATCGCCCTGTTTTTTGACCTTCTTGTATAAGAGCGATGCCGTATTCCACTCATTAGCCTCGAACAACACGCCGCATATTTTGATAATGGGCGTTGTATCGATGTTCTGTTCTACCAGCGCCATGTTGTTAACAATGGCAGCTGTGGCGCTTACCCGCTGATTCTGCTCCTGGTAGCGGTCGATGGTTCGAACCAACGTGCCAATACTGTCCGCTTTTGAATCATTATTAGAGCGTACAAACTTTGCGTAGAAGCGCGATGAGAACTGATGAAGACGCTTGTCGAGTGATTCCAGGTTAGCGTTAGGGATGCCTTCGTTCTTCAGGTCTCCTGCGATAACAGGTAACGAGCTGACTGAAAGCAAACATACTGCAAAAAAATACTGTCCCGTACGTGTAATGAATGTGTTCATTGACTTGGTAAGCGTGTTTGAGAAAACTTTAATTGGTATTTCCTGAAGCCACTATGCGGGCGTCTAAGTGATCGCGTAGGTGAATTGGCCTTCCTGTGAAACACCGATATGGATCGCCGAGATGTCGTCTGCCTTGGCCATTCTGGACAGGCACTCGGTTGCCATTGCCGGGAGCAACGTTCTGGTCAGGATGTTCTCAATATTGCGTGCGCCGGTATCGACCTCCTGGCAGCGTGCGACGATATGCAGAAGCACTTCATCGTCAAAGGTGAACTTCGAGTTGTAGTGCTCACGCACTCTCTTCTCGATTCGTTTCATATTCAACTGGCAGATCTTGAGAAGGTTTTCATCGCTCAACGGATAGTAGGGCACCACCATGGTGCGACCGAGAAAGGCTGGCTTAAAGTAATTGAGCAGCTGTGGACGGAAATTGTCGAGCAGGACCTCCGGGCTTGGCAGTTCCTCGCTGGCTTCGCACATGGCGCGGATATGTTCCTCACCGGCATTCGAGGTCATGATAATG
>JAYUTP010000033.1:0-2585 GCA_043755075.1 Tenderia sp. (SeqCode) | reverse complement strand
CGTGGCGGTGGCCGCGACTCTAGTTATACCGAAGAGGCGGGGCAGAAGGTGATGAAAGAAGCGGAGATCACTATTCGCGTAGAGTTGGCCCGTGGCGGTGCCGAGGCGCAGATCTGGACGACGGATTTTTCTTACGATTATGTCAAAATTAATGCTGAGTATCGCAGCTGATTGTCATTTTGCCGCTGATCGTGCGGCTCTGGGGTGCAATAGCCGTAGAGCCGTAAGCGTCCGGCCAACCCCACCTTGATTAAATCACCCGAATAGCCAGCGGCTCAACAGCCCATGGCATCAGCCGCTCTATCTCGCCCGCTGCTGTCTTGGGCAGCTCAGTAAATAACCAACGCAGGTAGTGATAGGGTTCGTGCCGGTTGGCTTTGGCTGTTTCAATCAAACTGTAGAGCACGGCGCTGGCGTTGGCACCTTTGATTGTATTGCTGAAGAGCCAGTTCTTGCGACCGATCACAAAGGGTCGGATGGCATTTTCCGCTGGGTTATTGTCGATAGGCCAATCGCCATTTTCTGTGTATCGAATGAGCTTGCCCCAATATTTTTGTGCATAGGCGATGGCTTCGCCGAGCTTGCCCTTGGGCAGTACGCCCTGCTGGGTTTTCTCCAGCCACGCCTTGAATTGTTGCAATAGCGGCAGGCTCTGTTCCTGGCGGGCCTGGTGGCGTGTGGTGCTGTCGCTCTGCGAGTGTTGCTGCTCGATGGCGTAGAGTTTGGCGATGTAACTGATGGCAATGTCGACCTTGCCACTCTTGGCATTGGCTGGCAGGGCCTTTTGGGCTTCGATGAATTTACGCCGCAGGTGCACCAAGCAGCAGAGGTGGGTGACGCCACTCTGTTGGGCGATGGCGTTGTAGCCTTCATAACCGTCGGTCATGAGGGCGCCTTGATAGCCATTAAGCAGGCGCAGGGGTACCTGGCCTGAGCGGCTGCTGTCGTAGTGAAACAGGATGATGGGCTTCTTCACCGGACCACCTCGCTGCACCCACATGTAGGAGTTGCTTTGCGGTGGCTTATCGGGCTCATGCAGCACTTGCACACGGGTCTCGTCGCAGTGGATGACAGGGCCTTGATGAAGCATCTGTTGCAGCTGCTGTATCACTGGCATTAATCGCTCGGCGGTATTGATCACCCAATCTGATAGGGTCTGGCGTGACAGTTCGATGCCGGCACGCTGAAGAATGTTGCTGAGGCGGTAGAGTGGCAGTCCATCCTGGTATTTGGCAGTGATAGCATAGGCGAGTGTGGCAGCACTGGCGTTGCTTTTGGGGAGCAGCTGGGGCGGTTTGTCCGCAGTCTTGATGTTCTCTTCACACCCCTTGCAGGCGTAGGTCTTGCGCACATGTTGAATAACGCGCAGCTGCGCTGGAATCACCTCCAGCTGCTCACTGATCTCTTCACCGATCTCAGTCAGCGTGCAACCACAGGCGCAGTGGCGCTCTTCGAGCGGCAGTTCATACACTTGGCGAATCCGTGGTAACTCGGCTGGCAGGGGTTTGCGTACGGGTTTACTCTTTGGCGCAATAGCGTTGTCGCCGACCCCAATCTCAACCGCAACATCCTCATGCGCCACACTCTCTTCAACGATGGCCTCAGCCTCGTTAAACAGTTCGCCCTGGTCTACGGATTTTTCACTGCTGGCGCCATAGCGCTGCTGTTTTTCCAGACGGATGAACTCTTCAAGTGACGCGATCCGCTGCGCCTGCTTGAGAATGATCTCTTTGAGCAGTGCAGTGTTATCGGGCAGCGTTTCGGCGGTGTGATTCATGGGGTGGATTATACCCCGGCGTGATACCAGCGCCTTTACATCACCGACTCAAAATGGAGTTTTTTATGCGGCGCATCACGCCACACATCAAAGCCATCCAGCAGCCAGTTCAACTGTTCACCGTTGAGCGTTACACTCGTGCACGTCGTCCCCCGTGGCCACTTGAAACGCTGCTGCTCCAGACGTTTGTACCAGAGACAAAAGCCATTCTTATCCCAGTAGAGAATCTTGAGTTTGTCGCGACGGCGATTGATGAAGACATACAAGGTTGGTGCAAATGGATCGAGCGCCAGACCCACCTCCACCAGCAACGACAGGCCGGTAATCGACTTCCTGAAATCCACCGGCGCCACACACAGATAGACCTCCGACAGATCGCGCGAAGGGCGCATCATGAGCGCCGCTCCAGTGCCTGAACCAGATGCGCCAGCCATGCCGCATCCGGCAGCGTCTCCGTGGAGAGCGTGACACCGCCAACACGCAGCTCAACCACTGCACGGGGTAATGACGGTGTCACGATCACCTTGGAAAAGGTGACGGCCTGCTTCGTAAGAGCGCGGAGTGAAGCATCAATAACACCTTTGCTCTTTAACCGGCTACGCCAATCGTACAGCGCTTTTAGATTCAACCCTTGGCGCTCGGCATAGCTCTTGAAAGTCTCGTCGGATTGCTCCGCCTGACGAATGTGATCAAGCCAGTATTTCTCTTTTACATTGGGGGCTGCAGCCTTCATCTGATTCTCCTTGGGAAAATCAGATCATGCCTCGTGAGAGTGGGACTGTTTAGATGGGGTTGGCCGGACGCTTAC
>JAYUTP010000032.1:0-2192 GCA_043755075.1 Tenderia sp. (SeqCode) | reverse complement strand
TATTGTCGAAGTGCCCTTCACCACCATACAAAAACCCGGTGTCGTAACCGTACTGTTTCAGGTAACTGGCGAGAGTGAAAAAGTCGCGCTGTGATTTGGATTGCTTCACCACGCTAATAGCCGGGGTCGGAGTGAAGCCAGTGACGACCGCTTCGATGCCACGCACGGAACGGGTGCCGGTGGCGTAGAGGTTGTCGAACCAGATACCCTCAGCAGCCAGCTTATCGATATTCGGCGTCAGCGGTAGGCCGCCGAGTTTACCGACAAACTCGGCACCGAGACTCTCTTCCAGCACGATGATGAGGTTGTAAGGTTTGGCACGTGGCGCGGTGCTTTGCTGCAAATGCCGCGTTGGCAATGCCGGATCAGTGAAACTCTCCGCGCTCACCCCCATCTCTTGACGCACGATCTTTACCACCTGATCAAACGGCATCTTGCCGTAGGGAACGCCGCCCGCCTCATCTTTCCCAGAGAGGTAGATCGAATAGAGTAGGGTGTAGGCGGAGCTGAGCGCGAGATCATTCACCAGATGATCGCTGGTAATCGCCACCGTGGCGGGATTGACAGCGCGATGGTCGAGCGTCGAACGACCCGCCGCGACAAAGCTGATAAAAACCAGCGGCACCAACAACAGGGCGGGCAGCCAGTGGATTGGTTTATCCAGCACCAGCAGGCGGCGGCTCAACCGAATAAAACCCCAACTCGTCAGTGGCACCACAATCGCAGCCAGCAGCAGTTGCAGCGGATATTGGGCGAGCAGTGTGCCGCCCACCTCTTTGTAATGTTCCAGATACTCAACAAAGAGATAGTTAGGGCGCGAGTCATACTGATTGATAAACGATGGTGTTGAAAGCTCCATGAAGGCGATGAAAATAAAACCAAGCGTCAGGTAGGCGAGCAGAAAACGGCGCCAGTATTTGAACGCGATGAGATGGGTGCAAAAAAGCGGCGTGAGCGTCGCCGGAATCACCATCATCAACGCCAGCAGCACCAAGTCGAAACGGAACCCCTGGGCAAAGATAAAGCCGTAATGCCCCGTCTTGGCGACACGATCAAACTCCCAGACAACAAAGCCGAGACGTGACAGGCTGAGAAAAGCGACGATCAGCCCGAGTGGGGCGAGAATCAACAGCAGGGGTTTAATAAAGTGATGACGGAGTAACATATGTTTTTTGGTTTCCCGCAAAGGGTTAGTGAATCAGACTGGCCGCTGAACAACCGGCAATGGAAATATATTCCGCGACTCTTAAATGCGGCTTAACAGACGCTTCAACTCCGCGTGAACATCAAATCCCATATCCCGTGACCAAGGCGATGGCCGCGTTTCTCAAATTTAGTAAGGCTGCGGTAATCCGGCCGCGCAGAATAATTGCCGGGACCGGCCAAATTTTCATACCCTGGCGCATCGCTCATCACCGCCATCATCCACAAGGAGTAATCCTCCCAGTCAGTGGCCATGTGAAAAATACCACCGGGCTTGAGCTTGCTGCGAATCAGCTGGGCAAATTCAGCCTGCACGATACGGCGTTTATGGTGACGGGCCTTCTGCCATGGATCGGGGAAGAATAGCAGCACCCGGTCGAGCGACTCATCGGGGATGCGCAGTGTAAGGATTTCCACCGCGTCGTGACAAAAAATCCGCACATTACTGCTGCCCTGCTGCTCCGTTCGGGCCAGTAGTCGGCCAACACCGGGACGATAAACCTCGATGCCGAGGTAATCCTGCTCCGGCTGCGCCAGCGCCAGATCCGCCAGCGCGTCGCCCATCCCAAAACCGATCTCCAGCACCCGTGGCGCACGACGGCCAAACAGGGCATCAAGATCGAGCGGTTCCCCCACGGCCTCCAGAACATACTTATCCCAGTGGTTGGCAAGTGCCCGCGTCTGCATGGGCGTAATGCGCCCCTGACGACGAACAAAACTGCGGATGGCACGAAGTGGTTTATCAGTAGGTGTTGTCATGGTCATTCAAACAAAGAATCAATATATAAAGAATCAATATATAAGGTAGGCACTAGAAGAAAGTGCCTTCAATCGGCGACGAGGCGCTGGCGTAACGCTTACGCGGCATGCGTCCAGCCAGATAAGCCTCGCGCCCGGCGATGACGGCGTGTTTCATCGCCGAGGCCATCAATACCGGCTTCTGGGCGCAGGCGATGGCCATGTTCATCAGCACACCGGCACAGCCCAGC
>JAYUTP010000031.1:0-3174 GCA_043755075.1 Tenderia sp. (SeqCode) | reverse complement strand
ACTGGGCTTCAAATGCCCAGCAGAGTTGTTTACACCAGACGCTTTCGATTTCAGGCAGCATCACGCTGCGCTTTTTGCACTTGGTCATTGAAACCGCCTAATCTTTTAAGCGGTCTTCAAATTCAATCATAAAACGATTTTGATTACGGTCTCCTCTAATCCCTCTATTATAGGCCTGTTTCCTCAACTGATTGGAAGGCGTCATTGAATATTCTTGCTATTGAAACCTCGACCGAGGCCTGTTCCGCTGCACTGTTGATCAACGATGAGATAGCGGAGCGATTTGAGTTGGCTCCTCGCGGCCATGGCGATCTGATCTTGCAGATGGTTGATGGTCTGCTTTCTGAGGCGGGGCTTAAACCGCAACAACTTGCCGCTATCGCCTTTGGTTGTGGTCCTGGTGCCTTCACCGGGGTGCGCATTGCCACTAGCGTGGTGCAGGGGATTGCCTTGGGTGCGGACTTGCCGGTCGTGCCGGTTTCGACATTGGCGACATTGGCGCAGGGAGCCTATCGTCGGCATCAACAGCGCTCACTGTTGTGCGCTATGGATGCGCGTATGGGGGAGATCTATTGGGGTGCCTATATAATCGAGTCTGGATTGGCGGTTGTTCAAGCGGAAGAGTGTGTCTGTATTCCAGAGGCTGCACCGGTGGTGAGTGGTAGTGATTGGCAGGGTGTAGGTAACGGTTGGCAAGTTTATGGTGTCTCCATGACTCAGCGTTATGGCTCGCAAGTGGTTTTGTGCGATGTTAACGCATTGCCGCGGGCCTATGACGTGGCGCTGCTGGCACAGCATGGTTATGGTGCCGGGGCGGCGGTGAGTGCTGAGCAGGCGCTGCCGGTCTATCTGCGGGATAACGTGGTCAGACGTGGCTGAGCTTGGAAGTGCAACGATGAGTAGTAAAAAAAATCATATCAATATTGTTCAAATCACTGATCCACATCTCTTTGGTGATGAGCAGGGAAGCATGTATGGTCTCAATACCCTTCAGAGTCTGCGCGCCGTGGTGGCGGAGGTGGCGCAGCAGCCGTTTGATCTTGGGGTCGTCACTGGGGATCTCAGCCAGGATTTGCAACCTGCCAGCTATCAGCATCTGCGTGGTGCATTGCAAGGGCTGAATATGCCGCTGCATCTCATGCCTGGTAACCACGATGATTGGTCCATGATGATGACGGAGTTTCCGACAGGGATAATCTCCTGTGCCAAACAGGTGGTGTTGGGGCAGTGGCAGATTATTCTTCTTAATACCCAGGTGGCAGGGGAGGTGGGCGGTGCCCTGAGCGATGATGAGTTGAGCTGGCTGGAGGAGACGCTGGCCGGTGGCGCTGCTCCTTATGCCGTGGTCTGTATTCACCATCATCCTGTTGATATGGGTTGCAGATGGCTAGACCAGATTGGCCTGAATAACTCCGATAGATTGTTTGAGGTGCTGGCATGCCATCCGCAGGTGAAGGCGTTGCTGTGGGGCCATGTACATCAGGAGTTTGATGAGGAGCGCGCTGGGTTGCGACTGTTGTCGTGCCCCTCGAGTTGCATTCAATTCAAACCGGGTAGCGACAAGTTCGCACTGGATCTGTTGCCGCCGGGGTATCGCTGGCTGCGACTCTATGATGACGGTTCCCTCGCCACGGGGGTAAAGCGGCTCGATAAAATTCCTGGCGCGATTGATAGTAGTCAAAAAGGCTATTAAGCCCTGAAACAAAAAGGCCCGCTGATGATGTTAGCGGGCCTTTCTGTTTTTACAGCCAGTGAAAAACTATTTGTGTAGTTCTTCTTCCATCTGCTCGACACTAATGTGTCTTACATTTTTACCCTTCACTAGGTAGATGATGTATTCGCAGATATTTTTGGCGTGGTCGCCGGTGCGTTCCAGTGCTCGGGCGGCCCAAATCACATTCAGTACCCGTTTGATGGTGCGTGGATCCTCCATCATGAAGGTCATGTTCTGGCGCATCAGTGCCTCGTATTCGTGGTCAACCTGGAGATCCATCTTGGCCACCTTGATGGCAGCATCCACATCCATGCGCACAAAGGCATCTAATGCTCCGTGGATCATCTTCTGCACATGTCCGCCCATCGACTGGATCTCTATGTAGCCATTGCGGGGACGTTCCATCTCGGCCAATTCACGCGCCATCTTGGCCACTTTTTTGGCTTGATCGCCCATGCGTTCCAGATCGGTAATGGTCTTGATGACGGCAACGACCAAACGCAGGTCGCCAGCGGTCGGTTGGCGGCGGGCGAGGATGTGAGTGCACTCCTCATCAATTTCCACCTCCATGGCGTTGACTTTGTAGTCGCCAGTGATGACATCCTCTGCCAGTTCGATGTTGCCTTCCGTCAATGCGGACACCGCATTCATGGTCTGTTTTTCGACTAGGCCTCCCAAGGCAAATACATGATTGCGCAGGTGCTCCAGTTCAGAGTCGAACTGCTGTGATATGTGGTGTTTATCCATGACTCTCTCCAATATGAACGTTGTGCCGCTTAACCATAACGTCCGGTAATGTAATCTTCGGTCTGTTTTTTGCCGGGATTGGTGAACAGCGTGTCGGTGTCTGTCAGTTCAATCAGATCGCCCATATACATGAAGGCGGTGTAGTCAGAGACACGTGCTGCCTGTTGCATGTTGTGGGTGACGATGATGATGGTGTAGGTCGATTTAAGTTCATAGATCAGCTCTTCGATTTTCAGGGTCGAGATCGGGTCCAGTGCTGAGGCCGGCTCGTCGAGCAGCAGCACCTCGGGTTCGATAGCGACGGCGCGGGCGATCACCAGACGCTGCTGCTGGCCGCCGGAGAGACCGAAGGCGCTGTCATGCAGACGGTCTTTTACCTCATCCCAAAGGGCCGCTCTCTTGAGTGAATTTTCTACCGCCTCATCCAGCACCCGGCGATCCTTTACCCCTTGAATACGCAACCCGTAGGCAACGTTTTCATAAATCGATTTGGGGAAGGGATTGGGCTTCTGGAACACCATGCCTACACGACGGCGTAGAGCCGAGACATCGACGGTGCGGCCGAAGATATTCTCGCCCTCAAGCAGTATCTCACCTTCGATGCGGACATCATCCACCAGATCGTTCATGCGGTTGAAACAACGCAGCAGGGTTGATTTACCGCAGCCGCTGGGGCCGATGAAGGCGGTGACGCGCTGTTTCGGGATCGACAT
>JAYUTP010000030.1:0-2045 GCA_043755075.1 Tenderia sp. (SeqCode) | reverse complement strand
GGCAACGACACGCTCATTGGCGGCGCGGGTGCGGATAGCTATCTCGTGCAGTGGGGCATGGGGCGTGATACCGCTATCGATGGCGCGGGGGGCGAGACCAATACGCTCCAATTAGGCGCAGGGATTGCGTTTACCGATCTCGCTGCGCGGCGCGTGGGCAACGATCTGTTTGTGCATTTCACGGGGAACGAAGAGGGTATCAACCTTAAAGACTACTACCTGGTCCCGCAGAGCTGGCAGCTTCAAGATTCGAATCTAGCCACGCTGTCGATGAGCAATTTCCTGGCGGCTTTGCCTGCGGCACCCGGCGATGTGAATGCCGAGATTGCAGCTTATGAAGCGCGTGTGCGCGGCCTGTTTAGCTCGACCCTGGGACAGGACGGTTACACCTTGGGTGGCGATGGTAAGTTTCGCAAAGATCGTGTGGAGATTTCTCCGAACTCAAGTAATACGTTTCACAACACTGTCGGTATCGTCGCTAGCGACGTAACGGATGACTCGTCATACGTATACAACGGGTTGCTCCGGACGCTTACCACTCAAACCGTTAATTCTATTTCTACGAACGTTTTAGGTAGCTCGGCTAGCGTTCGCGAGGGTAGTGCAAGTACAGCGGGGGCTAGCTACTTTTTGCCTGCTGGCAGTGTTCTGGGTGGTGGCTCTATACCAGTAGGCTCTCCAGTGATTACGGTTTATTACAACCCGGCAACTGGCGAGGGGCTTTCGTTTGGGGTGTGGGTCTTTTCCCCAGGGTCTATTCTCCCAGGAACCCCCCAATTATTTACTCAGACAGAGGGGTGGTATGAGCAGACCCTTACGTGGGGTCGTACCTCGGGCGGTAATTCGGACAACGAAATCGAAGCTGCGGGTCATCAAGTCATTGATGGCGGCGCCGGTAACGACATAATCCGCGCATATGGCCCTTCCTACCTTTGGGAGCAAAGTTTTGGTGCGAACTATGCGCCGCTTGTATTCGATTGGCCGCCGTCCGATTCTTCTAAATATATTGGTTCTTTACTGTATGGCAATGCGGGCGATGACCAGCTTTTCGGTAGCGGGGCAAACGATGTTTTGATCGGCGGTACGGGCGATGATTTTCTGAACGGTAATGATGGTGTGGATCGCTATCTTGTTTACGCGACCGACACGGGGATGGACATCATCACGGATTGGGGAACCATGCCAATCGCCAATGAGAGTGGCGGATCTATTTACAAAGACTGGTATTACACAACCCAGGGGTTTTCGGGTTGGGAAGGAGGCTATTGGCTGGCGGGCACTCCGCAGCCACGTGTCGTTCCACCCCGCATTTCACCCAATGACTTTCAAGCCTTGCAACCCCTCTATGATGCAGGTGTGATTGAACAGGATGTCGTCGAGTTCGGCCCCGGTATTGTCTTGGCGCAACTGCAGTTGACTTGGGGTGTCTGGACGCCAGCCGATCAAGAACAAACCTTTAGAGGCGAATATGGCGTGTCGTATCGGACCTTGGATATTTCATGGGCGCCAGGACAAGGGGTGCGCGTCGTCATACCCCGCTCTGTTCCGACTGTTCCGATAATTGACCTCTACGGCAACCTAATAGACGTCAATGATTGGTATGGTGTCGAGTGGGGACTGGGCTCGGGGGTTGAACAATTTAAATTCGCCGATGGTTCGGTGCTGTCTCTGGCACAAATGATTGCGCTCGCACCGCCCGCGCCGACATTCGATATACCTGTTACTCAGAATCGTACGCCCCAAATCGCTTCGCTTATTACAAATCAAATAGTGCAGGAAGACGTCGCATTTTCGCTTTCAATCGCGGGTGCATTCTCCGACCCGGATATAGGGGACACGCTAGGCTATACAGCGGCATTGCTTAATGGCAGCCCACTACCTAGTTGGTTGACGTTTAACTCCCAGATGCAAACTTTTAGCGGTGTCTCCGCGAATGGCGATGTGGGTACCGTGAGCATTAAGATAGTCGCGACGGACAGCTTCGGCCTGATCGCGGAACAGGTGTTCGACCTGACTGTGACCAACGTCAACGACACACCGCTGCT
>JAYUTP010000029.1:0-3078 GCA_043755075.1 Tenderia sp. (SeqCode) | reverse complement strand
AATCTTGCCGCCGGTGTGGTGGTAGGCAAGCTCGGTACGGCGACCGCCACCGTTTCAGAGTTGCGCAAAGCGCTCCGCGAACACGACCAGATCGAAGGCGGCGTCATGACCGAAACACGTCTTGAGACGTTGGTGCGTGATGCCCAGGCCCACGGCGAGAAGGTGGTGATGACCAACGGTTGTTTCGATATTCTGCACGCCGGCCATGTCACCTACCTGGAGCAGGCGCGCAAGCTGGGGCACCGTTTGATCGTGGCGGTGAATGATGATGCTTCGGTGAAGCGGCTCAAGGGTGAGTCTCGCCCGGTCAACAGCCTAGCGCAACGCATGATTGTGCTGGCCGCGCTTGGCAGTGTTGATTGGGTTGTTTCCTTTGCGGAAGATACCCCAGAGCGACTTATCTGCCGCATCAAGCCTAATGTATTAGTGAAGGGCGGTGACTACACTCCCGACCAGATCGCCGGTGGCACGTGTGTGACCGAGGCGGGTGGTGAGGTGGTGGTGCTGGGTTTTGTTGATGGCGTTTCCACCACACGGATCATCAATGTGATTCGTGGCAGTTGATGAATAAGAGGATAGAAGCATGATCGTAGTCACAGGCGGCGCCGGTTTTATCGGCAGCAACATCGTCAAGGGTTTGAATGCCCTGGGTCGTAACGACATCATGGTGGTGGATGATCTCGAAGATGGCACCAAGTTTAAAAATATCGCCGATTGCGACATCGCCGATTATATGGATAAAGATGAGTTCCTGGAGCTGATCCTGGCCGGTGAAGAGTTCGCCGAGCCGATCGAGGCGGTCTTCCACGAAGGGGCCTGCTCTTCCACCACCGAGTGGAATGGCCACTACATGATGCAGATCAACTACGACTACTCCAAGGCGCTGCTGCACTACTGCCTGGCGCGTGGCATTCAGTATCTCTACGCCTCGTCTGCTTCTGTCTATGGCGATGGGCCCGTGTTCAAAGAGTCGCTTGAATTCGAAGAGCCACTTAACGTCTACGGCTACTCCAAGTTTCAGTTTGATCAGTATGTGCGCCGTCAGTTGCGCCATCATCCATCGGCGGCGCAGAGCCAGGTGGTCGGGTTCCGTTACTTCAATGTCTACGGCCCGCGTGAACAGCACAAAGGCAGCATGGCCAGCGTCGCCTTTCATCTTAATAACCAGATTAAGGAGACCGGCAAGGTGCGACTCTTTGCCGGGTGTGATGGTTATGGCGACGGCGAACAGCGCCGCGATTTTGTCTATGTGGGTGATGTGGTCGCCGTTAACCTCTGGTTCTGGCAGAACGCCAGCAAGTCCGGCATTTTCAATCTCGGCACTGGCCGCAGCCAGAGCTTTAACGACGTCGCCAATGCGGTGCTGAACCATCACGGCAAAGGGACGCTGGAGTACATTCCCTTCCCCGAACATCTTAAAGGGCGTTATCAGAGTTTCACTGAGGCGGAGATCACTGCGCTACGCAGTGCCGGTTACGCCGCCCCCTTCAAAACAGTGGAAGAGGGTGTGAATGAATATATGCAATGGCTCAACCGGAGCAAAACTTGAGTCAAGTTCCGTTAAGCAGGTTCGCTTGATGCAAAAAATCTTGGTGGCGGGCCCTGCCTGGGTCGGCGATATGGTGATGGCGCAGAGTCTTTACCAAACCTTACAACAACGTCATCCCGGCGTGGTAATAGACGTATTGGCCCCCGCGTGGTCTGGCCCTATTATTCAACGTATGCCCGAGGTGCGGCGTCACATTGAGATGCCTTTGGGCCACGGCACGCTGGGTTTGAAACAGCGCTACCGCCTTGGCAAACAGCTGCGCGCGGAAAGATATGATCAGGCAATTATTACACCGCGCTCATTCAAGTCGGCACTGACTCCATTTTTTGCCCACATCCCCATACGCACCGGTTATACGGGTGAGCTGCGTTATGGGTTGATCAATGATACGCGGCGGTTAGATAAAACTGTGCTGACACAAACAGTGCAGCGTTACGTGGCGCTAGGGCTTGAAGGTGATGCGGCACTACCACCCGAAATTATCCATCCAGCATTAACAGTGGATGCCGAGAATCAGCAGCGGCTACTGCAAACACTGGGCCTGTCACTGCAACAGCCTGTGATTGGGTTTATGCCTGCTGCTGAATATGGCCCTGCCAAACGCTGGCCGCCTGACTATTTTTCAGCCTTGGCACAGCAATTGGTTGCACAAGGCAAACAGGTATGGCTGTTTGGCTCGGCCAAAGATCAGCCCCTGTGTGACGAGATTGCAGTCAGTGCCGGTGATGGTGTGATTAATCTGGCAGGACGCACACAACTGGAAGAGGCGGTTGACCTGATCGCACTGACGGAGCTTGTGGTGAGCAATGACTCTGGCCTGATGCATATTGCTGCGGCTACTGGACGTAAAATTGTAGCTATCTACGGCTCATCATCACCCAGCTATACACCGCCACTGACTGCTAAGGCGGCAGTGCTCTATTTAAATCTGGAGTGTAGTCCCTGTTTTAAACGTGAATGTCCGCTGGGACACTACCGCTGTTTACGAGAGCTTGATGTGAGTGATGTGTTGGAAAAAATAGGACAGTTTTGATGCGGCACGCAATGGATAGCAGGGCTGTTAATCTGTTCATAGCAGGGTTAATTTTTCTATTGCCAGTGACCATGGCAACGGTCGAGCACTCTGCCAGTACCATCTTCAGTCTGCTGTTTTTGATGGGGCTGGTATGGGGCTGGTCAGAATGGAAAAATCTGCAAACGAATGAGCGCTACGTTATGTATGCCGGGTTGGTTTTTTTTGCAGCGGCGACACTAAGTTTGGTGAATAGTGATGACATGGGAAAGTCCATTAGTCGACTGGAGCGGCTGTTAAGGTTTGTAGGAATCGTGCCTGTTTATCTGCTGCTGCGCCAACTAAAACTGGATGCGCTGAAGTATTTGCAATGGGGTGTAATTATTGCTGGACCTATAGTGTTTTGGTCATCCATTGTTGATGTGGAGAACGGGCGAGCAGATGGCGCCTACAATGCGATTTTGTTTGGCGACTTCACTATATTGATTGCCGTTTTTGCTATGGCAATAGCCGTTAT
>JAYUTP010000028.1:0-6071 GCA_043755075.1 Tenderia sp. (SeqCode) | reverse complement strand
TCGATGCGCTGTTGGATGGCGCGTTTGAGTGGCCGTGCGCCGTAGACGGGATCAAAGCCTGCTTCACCCAATTTGTCGAGCGCGGCATCGGTGAGGTGCAGACCAAGATTGCGATCGACCAGCCGTTTGCGCAGGTAGTCGATCTGAATGTCGGCGATGCGACGAATCTCCGCTTTCTGCAACGGATGGAATACTACTACATCATCAACACGATTGATGAACTCGGGACGGAAGTGTTGGCCGACAATCTCCATCACTGCCGCCTTCATCTGCTCATAATTTTCCTCCCCCGCCAACTCCTGAATTACCTGTGAACCAAGGTTGGAGGTCATGACGATGACGGTATTACGGAAGTCGACCGTGCGACCATGGCCATCGGTGAGACGGCCATCATCGAGCACCTGAAGCAATATATTAAAGACATCTGGGTGAGCTTTTTCCACTTCATCAAGCAAGATCACCGAGTAGGGTTTGCGCCGCACCGCCTCGGTAAGATACCCCCCCTCTTCGTAACCGACATAACCAGGCGGCGCGCCAATCAGGCGTGCAACTGAGTGTTTTTCCATAAATTCAGACATATCCACCCGCACCATCGCCTCTTCGGTATCGAAGAGAAAACCGGCCAGCGCCTTGGTGAGTTCGGTTTTACCGACACCTGTTGGCCCAAGAAAAAGGAACGAACCGTTGGGACGGTTAGGATCAGACAATCCGGCGCGTGAACGACGAATGGCGTTGGAGACTGCCTTCAGCGCCTCTGCCTGACCAATCACGCGCTTCTGCAACTCGCTCTCCATACGCAGCAGTTTGTCGCGCTCGCCTTCAAGCATCTTGGAGACGGGAATGCCGGTCCACTTGGATACCACTTCAGCAATCTCCTCCTCCGTCACCTTGTTACGCAGCAGCGTGGTTTTGTGCATATCAGCGGTGTTAGCCATCTGCAACGATTTTTCCAAGTCAGGAATTCGGCCATACTGCATCTCCGACATACGTGCCAGATCTCCAGCACGGCGGGCCGTTTCGAGTTCATTGTGGGCACGCTCCAGTTCCTCCTTGATATGTTTAGTGCCCTGCAACGCCGCCTTCTCGGACTTCCACACCTCTTCAAAATCAGAGTATTCACGCTCCAATTTACTAATCTGCTCCTCCAGCGCCTGCAACCGTTTGCGCGAGGCGTCATCGGTCTCTTTGTTGAGCGCTTCGCGTTCGATCTTAAATTGGATCAAACGGCGACCCAGCTTATCCATCTCTTCCGGCATGGAGTCGATCTCCATACGCAGACGGCTGCCCGCTTCGTCGATCAGGTCAATGGCCTTGTCGGGCAACTGACGATCAGTGATGTAACGGTTGGAGAGTGTGGCCGCCGCGACGATGGCAGGGTCAGTGATATCGACGCCGTGATGCACCTCGTACTTCTGTTTCAGTCCGCGCAGTATCGCAATCGTGTCTTCAACCGTCGGTTCGTTCACCAGCACCTTTTGAAAGCGGCGCTCCAACGCGGTATCTTTCTCCAGATATTCACGATATTCATTAAGTGTGGTAGCGCCGATGCAGTGCAGTTCACCACGGGCCAGCGCTGGTTTAAGCATGTTGCCGGCATCCATCGCCCCGTCTGCCTTACCGGCACCAACAATGGTGTGCAGCTCATCGATGAAGAGGATCACCTGCCCCTCTTGCTTGGAGAGGTCGTTGAGCACCGCCTTCAAGCGCTCTTCAAATTCACCGCGGAACTTGGCACCCGCAATCAGGGAACCCATGTCGAGTGACAATACACGTTTACCCTTCAGCCCTTCTGGCACTTCGCCATTCACGATACGCTGCGCCAACCCTTCGACAATGGCGGTCTTACCAACGCCGGGCTCGCCGATCAGCACCGGATTATTTTTGGTGCGGCGTTGCAATACCTGAATGGTGCGACGGATCTCGTCGTCACGCCCGATCACCGGGTCAAGTTTGCCCTGCTCAGCGCGCTCGGTGAGATCGACAGTGTACTTCTCCAGCGCCTGGCGCTGCTCTTCGGCGTTGGGATCATTGATCTTCTGGCCACCGCGCACCGCCTCGATCGCCTTCTCCAGTGAGCCCTTGCTGGCCCCGGCCTTGCGCATGATCTCGCCGATGGTGATGGTTTCCATCACACAAGCAAGCACAAAAATCTCGCTGGAGATGTATTCGTCTTTGCGCTGCTGCGCCAGCTTGTCGGTGACATTGAGGACCCGCGCCAGATCATTACCGAGACGCACATCGCCCGCGGTTCCTTCTACTTTTGGTAGGCGATCCAAGGCTTCCCCCAGCTGCGAGCGCAACGTGTGAACATTGACGTCGGCCTGGGCCAGTAGGTGGCGAACCGACCCCCCTTCCTGATCGAGCAGCGCCAACATCACGTGGAGCGGTTCGATAAACTGGTGGTCGCGCCCCACCGCTAGACTCTGGGCGTCGGCCAGGGCCTGCTGAAATTTGCTGGTCAGTTTGTCCATGCGCATTGAAATACCCTCATATCCAGTATTGTTGTTGCTTTAATAGATAAGGGATAGATGAGGGTTGGATAGGCGCTATTCAAGAGCATAGTATCCCTTCCAAGCACATGGCTACAAAATAGCCCGCTGATGAATAAAGGGCACTGCTAAAAACTCGATCAAGACGTGAGGGCAGCAAAAGTAGGCACCTGGCCTAGAGGCCCCTTACTTTTGGCTAGCGTGGCGGAGAACTTTGCTAATCCGAGTTTAAGCGCCCGGCCGAACCGGATAGGGGTAAAGTTTGTCGAGCGGAATACTAAGCCCCGCACGCTGCACGATACGGGCGTGGTGACGCATGAATTCACGCGGATGGGCCAGACCACAAGAGTATGCCAGCCGCGCCACCTCCACATTCATCCAGCGGGCGTAGTTAGCCACGCGCTCGGCCTTGTTCTCCACCACCAACCCCTTCTGCAGATATTTGTTGTGGGTGGTGATGCCGGTGGGACAAGTATCCTTGTGACACTGCAATGACTGGATACACCCCAGCGCGAACATGAAGCCACGCGCCGTGACGGCAAAGTCGGCACCGACACACATCGCCCAAGCGACCTGGGCCGAAGTCACCAACTTGCCCGAGGCGACCACCTTAACCCGCTCCCGCAGACCGCTCTCCAGCAACACATCCACCAGGATCGGCAGCGACTCACTCAACGGCAAGCCCACATGGTCGGCCAATACCTGTGGTGCAGCACCGGTGCCACCATCACCGCCATCAAGCGTTATAAAGTCGGGCGCCGCATCAATACCACGGCGCAGGATGGTCTCGGCCAGGTTACGAATCTGGTTGTCACCCCCCAATACCAGCTTGATGCCAACGGGACGACCGGTAACATCACGGATACGGCAAATCATGTCGAGCAAATCGTCATCGTTCTTGATCTCGGGATGGCGATTGGGGCTGTTGGAGGTTTGATGGATGGGGATGCCACGAATCCGCGCCACCTCCGCAGTCACCTTCACCGCCGGCAATACGCCGCCACGGCCAGGCTTGGCCCCCTGCGCCAATTTGATCTCGAAGGCCCGCACATGCTCGCCCACCTCCTTCAGACGGGCATCACTGAGATTACCTATGGCATCGCGCACGCCATACTTGGCGGTACCAATCTGAAAGATCACGTCGCCCCCGCCTTCACAATGAAAGGGGGCCATGCCACCCTCACCGGTATTAATCCAAATCCCGGCGGCGGCGGCACCGCGCGAGAGGGCCCGAATGGCGGGTGCCGAAAGCGCGCCGTAACTCATGCCCGATATATTAAAGATCTCCGGTGCGTCATAGGGCTTGTCACAACCAGGCCCAATCACCATCGACGGAGTCGGCTGTAGCTCTTCATCCAGCACCGGATATGAGGCATTGACGAAAAGGATAGTGCCCGGCTCGCGAAGATCATTGGTCGAGCCAAAACCGATGGTGCCGCCGATATTCTTGGCGGTGCGGTAAACCCAATTACGGGTGGCACGGTTGAAGGGCAGCTCTTCGCGTTCGTTAGAAAAAAAGTATTGACGGAAATAATCTCCTTGTTTTTCAAGGAAATAACGCATCCGGCCAATCACCGGAAAATTGCGCCGCACGGCATGCTGCTTCTGGGTGACATCTTGGACGAACATCACCACCACCGCCAGCATCACCAGCCCCGCCATCCAGCCCATGATGACCACAACCCAGTTGACTACGCTCAATACATCCATAAACAACCCTGTTTCTACCCAGAACGGGCGGGGTTCATCCCCAGCCACCAAAAGATTTGGATAGATTCCCTTCACCACCCTATCGGTAGCTAGGCAGCTTCCCATTACTTTATTATATGCGTTGGCGCGGGTAATCGTCGTGGCTCATTAACATCCACATCAACACCCATGAGTGTGAACCGCGTCACATTTATAGATATCCTGGGTACTGAAACAGCCCCCACATACGCTACATTAGTAGACAGGCATATACTTTATGAGGGCACGTCATGGCGACACCATTAAATAGGGTCAGTCTCCCCCATGATTGACATTGCCCTTGCCAAATGCTCAACAATCAAACTAGGATCGTAGGGGTGAGAGCCAAGTTTAAGGGTTGCCTCAAGCAAGCAGTCAATACCAACGTGCTAGAATCACCTTTTCTGCATTAACCTTAATGAGTTTGAAAATATGACCAAGCGCAGCCGCCAGCAGTACCAAAAATCCGCCCTCAGCAAGTGCCTGTTATTGCTCGGCACACTGATTGCGCTGGCGCTTCCTGGCCTTAGCCATGGACTGACCTTTACTATCAGCGACAATGCTGACGCCGCACTTGACCCCAATGCCCCCAATGGTTCCTGCACCACCAGTGTTAATCTCTGCACCCTCCGGGCGGCCATACAGCTGGCCAACCTCAGTCCTGGCCTGGATACCATCAACCTCAACAGCGACGTTAACCTTACTCTAGGTGACGCTTTTGAAAATGCCGGTAAAAAAGGTGACCTGGACATAAGCGATGATCTAATCATCGCTGGCGTCGGCGACACCATAAGAACCGTCGCCGGCAACGGTAACAAAGACCGCGTGTTTCACATTCAAAAGGGCGCCAAAGTCACGCTAAGAAACCTCAAGGTCTCAGGGGGACTGTTAAACATCGATGGCAACACCACTGTCCCCAAGAGTGAAATTCCCGGCGGTGGCGGCATTTTGGTGCAAGGGGCCAGCACCCTGACACTCGAAAATGTCACCCTGACCAGAAACCTGCTGAATGGCGAGGCCAGCTTCATTCTCACTGGCGGCGGCCTCTACGTGGATGCCTTGGCGACTGTCTACATCAAGGATTCCATTATCAGCAATAATAGCGGTCCCGGTGGTGGTGGCATCACCAACCTTGGCCGTACCGAGATTCGCAATACCACCATTTCTAATAACAGCGCACAATCCTCCAATGGCGGCGGCATTCGTAACATGGGCGGCTACCTGAATGTGGGGAATACCACCATTTCCATTAACACCGCCAACATGGGCGGGGGCATCACCACCACTGACCTAGGGGTAAACCTGGGCAATGTCATCATCAGCAATAGCGTGTTCCAGCGCAACAAGGCCAACCAGTTTGGTGGTGCTATTCACAACGCCAGCCCGCTCACCCTAAGCAACTCCACCGTCAGCGATAACACCGCTACTCAGGACGGCGGCGGTATCTATAATTATGCGTTGGGTAATATGGACATCATTAACTCAACCATCAGTTCCAATGATGGCCGCAGTGGCGGTGGTATCTATAACTCCAGAGAGATATCGCTCACCAACGTCACGCTTTACAACAACAAGGCAACGCCATGTACTGACTGCGCTAGCAATATTGGCAATGCCAACTACTCCCCCAACGGCCTGATTGGTGGCAACCAGATCGCCATTGTAAAATCAGGGGCCGGCTCATCCGCCGGTTTAACCCTGTTCAACACCATTATTGCTGACGGTATCTACAGCAACAGCTTCACGCCGGCCTGCGCGGGTCTGGCTGGTTACACCACCTTGATACGCTCAGGGGGTGGCAACTTGGAGGCACAATCGGGCAGCGGGCTGAACGCGGATGGCCACAGTTGCGGT
>JAYUTP010000027.1:0-3161 GCA_043755075.1 Tenderia sp. (SeqCode) | reverse complement strand
TCTAGCGCCAACTTACCGCCCTGCTCCTGAATATTGACGTTAGCACCAGGATCAGAGAGCGTTACCAGAATACGCGCCTCGCCCTTCTCACCACGGCGGAAATCGATACTTTTGATCGCATGGCTGGCAGAAATATCGCGACTGGTAAATACAGTGGGCTTTTTATCTACCGGTGGCGTCACCATCGACGTGGCCGAACTAATACTCTCCAGAATGACGTAAACATCCTTCCCCTCAACATGGGTCTCATAAGGAACCAACTGCGCTAGATTCAACACCACACGAGTGCGGCCGCGCGCCTCCACAACACTGGCGCTTCGCGCCACGCCCACACCAATCTGGATAGTCCGTTTGGCGAGTTTGTTCTCGGTGTCAGGAAAATCCAGTGCGATACGGGCTGGATTATTAATGGTAAAACTAATAGGCTCCGGCGCTGGCGCAGACATGGTGAACTTAATCTGGACTCGATTACCCGGCAGATTAGAAACATCTACCGCTTCTAGGGCATTAGCGCTTTTTTCTGCCGCCATCACAGGCACGCCAAAACCAAACAGCATCAAGACCGCCAACATCCCGCTCCTAAACATCGCCAGCCTCCATGCTCGATTCATCGTTTTTTTCATGCCACTCACCATCGCCACTCGCTCCATCACCATGCCCTCTTGAGGGATCACTCTGCTATCGCCAATGATGCCTGGCGAGGCAGCCAACCACCCAGACCATCCGGTACAATTTCACTAATTTCGACTCTATCAGGGTGTATTGCCGTCACCCGGCCATGATTTTGCCCCAGATGATTGCCCTTCACGATCCTCGAAACTAAACCATCCGGGGCCTTTATCAAAACTGAGCTCTCGTTCTTACGTTGAAGCGTGCCAACCATGCGCAAGGTATCGAGAGGGAATGACTCCAGGGGTTCGTGCCGCCGATTAACATTAGGCTGCAAACCTCCCCCTTGAGTCATTTTTCTCTGCGAATCCAACGCTTTAGCTGCCTTAACCTCCCAGCTCACGAAGGGATCGCCTAACTCCATTGCCGAATAGGAAAAACTCTCCACCGGAGTAAACTCCGGCAACGGCGGTACCTTGCCTTTGCTGTTGGCCTTAATGTCAGCAATATCTTTCTGCAGATCATCCATGCCACCACCGCTACAGCCCGCCAATACAACAGCCAACAGCACGCCACAATAACGTAGCAGGCGGCCATGTTTATCAAAATTTGCCACTCTCATTGGCCTTCCTCCATATAGCGGTAGGTCTTGGCCTTGGCTGACATGGACAGAACATCCCCTTTGCCATCCCCCTTGGTAGTGATGGCAATATCATGCAATGTCACAATACGTGGCAAAGCGGCCACATCACTGACAAACTTCCCAACATCGTGGTAGCGACCAGTCACCTTAACATCGATAGGCAGCTCGGCATAAAACTCTACCGGAACTTCCGCCAAGGGCTTAAACAACTCAAACTCCAAGCCATTTGCTAAGCCTGCCTGGGAAATATCTACCAGCAGATCCGCCACCTCGGTTTTACTCGGCAACTGTCGCAACATGGCACCAAAAGAGCGCTCCATATCGGCCATCTGCTGTTTGTACTCTTCGAGATTGACGGCCTTGATCTGTTTTGATTTAAAGGTTTCCTTCAGCTCCGCCTCTTTTTTCTCGGCCTGCGCCAATACATCGAGCTGCTGCTGGGTATCGAACCAGTAGCCAGCAAATAATACTGCCGCTGAGATAAGTATAATGGCAATGGCCTTAGCGGCCACTGGCCACGAACCAACGTCGTTAAAATCGAGCGTTTTTAGCTGTTCGAGGTCAATATTTTTTAGGTTCATTGCACATTCCCCGCCTTTTTCTTTTCAACATCATCCGGGGCCAACTGATTTACCTTCAGCGTAAATTTACTGACACGGTTGCCGGACTTATCCTGCGCCTGAATCACATCAAGCTTGGGATTGCTGAACCAGGAGGAATTTTCAAGATTACGCATAAAGGCCGAAATTCTGGCATTGGACTGGGCAACACCTTCGATATCCAGGTTGGCGCCGTTCTGCACGACCTTGGTCAACACCAAACCCTCCGGCAAGGTACGAACCAATTCATCCAGCAATCTCACGCTCAAAGGCCGTCTCGTTTGCAGATCCTGAATCACGGTCATACGATTCAACAGCTGGGTCCTCTTGGTCTCCAGCTCACGAATCTCCTTGATGCTCTCATCGACCTTGGCAATCTCTGCTTCAAGTACGGTGTTACGGGAATTTTGATAATCAATCATGCCGTTAATGTGAAGATGGACATAGAAAACCATCACCGCCATTAATAGAGCGACCCCACCGGCAATCGAGGCAAACTGACGTTTACGCTCCTTACGTAACGTTTCGCGCCATGGCAACAGATTAATACGTGTTGTCATCAGTCAATGCTCCTCAACGCCAAGCCACAGGCGATCATTAAGGCCGAAGCATCCGCCCCCAACTGCTGCGGCTTTATCTTGGATGAGAGCGACATATTGGCGAAGGGGTTGGCAATGGAGGTGGTAACGCCGAGTTTGTCCTCAATCAGCTCATCAATCCCCGGAATAGCGGCACAGCCGCCGGCCAGGACGACATGATCGACACTGTTATATTGACTGGATGAGAAGAAAAACTGTAGCGAACGACTCACCTGCTGCGTCATGGCATCCTTAAAAGGTTGCAAGACCTCAGGGATATAGTTGTCAGGCAGACCACCCTGTTTCTTGGCGAGCCCGGCCTCTTCATAAGAAAGACCATAACGGCGCTGGATCTCTTCAGTCAGCTGCTTGCCACCAAAAACCTGTTCACGGGTATAGATTATTTTGAAGTCATGGATAACATTGAGTGTCGTCATGGTGGCGCCGACATCAATGATCGCTACGGTCAGCCCTTCACCACCCTCTGGCAGCTGTGGCGCCAGTAGCGTATAGGCCGTCTCCATGGCATAGGCCTCAACATCAACGATTTTGGTAGTGAGCCCGCCCAATTCACAGGCAGCGACGCGTACATCAACATTCTCACTACGCGACGCGGCCAATAATACATCGACACTATCGCCACCCTTTTCAGACGGCCCCAAAATTTGGAAGTCCATGTTGACCTCATCGAGGGGATAAGGGATGTACTGATCGGCCTCGAGGGTTATCTGA
>JAYUTP010000026.1:0-5089 GCA_043755075.1 Tenderia sp. (SeqCode) | reverse complement strand
ATCAGCCACCTTGTTCTCATGCGAGTAGCTCATCGCCCCCGGATGAAAGGCGGTGATCTGGTTGTCATCCATGTCGGTGGTGATGAAGGCCTGACCGGTGTAACTGTTATCGATGACCTTCATGTGGGTCAGGGGAATGCCGCACTGTGTCAGCCACTGGGCGTAGGGTGCAAAATCGCTGCCGACGGTCGCCATGGGCAGTGGCTCGCCCCCCAGCAGCTTCAGATTGTAGGCGATGTTGCCAGCGCAGCCGCCAAACTCACGGCGCATCTCCGGCACCAGGAAGGAGACATTAAGCATGTGCACCTTGTCTGGCAGGATATGATTCTTGAAACGGTCCGGAAAGACCATGATGCTGTCAAAGGCGTAAGAGCCGCAAATCAGTGCTGACATAACTGTTTCTTCCCGTTAGAAAACCAATACAAAAAACCAGACCAGCGCCGCATTAGCCAGCGCCATAAAAACCGCGGCCGAACCGATATCCTTGGCACGCCCGGCCAGCTCGTGGTGTTCATCGCTGATGCGGTCCACCACCGCCTCCACCGCCGAGTTGAGCAGCTCGACAATCAACACCAGCAGCAACGCACCAATCATTAGAGCATAGTCGATGCCACCCTCACCCAGCCACAGCGCCAGCGGCGTCAACACCGCCACCAGCAGCAACTCCTGACGAAAGGCCGACTCATGGCGGTAGGCCGCCTGCAATCCCAGCCAGGAGTAACCGGCTGCATCAATGATCCGGGAGAGCCCCGTTTTACCTGGCTTTGCCATACTACTCACACCCAACCATATGAAAAAAACAGGCGGCGATGATAACAGAGCAAGGACGCAACCGCCTCACCTCAGCCCTTGCTGCTGTTCTCCGGCTGGTAACTGATAATGACGCTCTCGCCCTTGATAGACGCCACATCAACCTCAGGGAAGAGCCACAATTGCCCCTTGGCTGTGATCAGCGCCATTAATAGCGACTCTTCCGGTAACTGCGCCTTGAACTGCTCGAAACTGAAATCCTCCCGTAACGTGGTACGGCGAATCTGCCAGCCGCGGTAGTGGGCGCGCATCAGATCATTAAAGTCCCACTCCTCGCCAAAAGCGACATGACCACGCATGCTCTTGGTCATCTTGCGGCGCTCCTCCTGCTCGCCATACGGGAGCTGGAAGACGTTGTTGCGCCCCATCTCCGGCCCAAAACGGGTGCAGACCAGCGCGTTATAGGCATCATTGGCACTGACGGCCAGTAGCTGACTCACCTCATTAAGTTCATAACTCTGCTCCACATGTTCCACCAACAGCGAACCATAATAGACCGGCAAGCCACCCATCCGCGCCGACCGCAGCTGGCTCCAGCTATCATCATTGATCACCACACTAATACCTGATTGACGCAGCGCCTTAGCCAATTCCGTGGACCAGGGGCTCGCCCCAACAATCAATAGCCCGCCCTGCTGGCCCGCCGCCAACCCCAAGCGCCGCGCCAGTGGTCCGAGCGAAGCGCCATGCAGCACCACCGTTAACACAATCAGGCAAAAGACCAGCGGCAGCAACTGCCGACCATCCTCATATCCCGCCGCGACCAATCCTGGACCAAACAGACCGGCCACTGACGCCGCCACAATGCCGCGCGGCGCAATCCAGGCGATTAACAACCGCTCGCGCCAGTCGATGCCGGTACCAATCGTCGCCAGATAGACTGCTACCGGCCGCACCACAAAGATGATCATCCCCAGCAACGCCACGCTGCCCCAGTCGAGGTAGGCCAGTGTCGACATCTCCATCTTCGCCGCCAGAATGATAAAAAGCACCGACACCAAAATAATGGTGATGTACTCCTTGAAGCGGCGCAGCTCATCGATACTGCGCAAACTCTGATTGGCCAGTATCACCCCCGCCACCGTCACCGCCATCAACCCCGCCTCGCCATGGATATGGTTGGCGACCACATAGAGCGCCAGCACCGCCGCCAACATTACCGGCGACTTGAGATACTCCGGCACATGGCCGCGACGGAACAGCCACCCCAAACCATAACCCACCGCCGCCCCCAGCAACCCCGCCAACGTCAGCACCAGCAACAGCGTCATCACCACACCACTGGCAAATCCGCCACCTTCACTGGTGACAAAGTATTCAAATACCAGCACCGCCAAGAGCGCACCGATGGGGTCATTCACAATCCCCTCCCACTTCAGCAGCGCCGCCGGACGACGCTTGAGTCGCGCATGTTTCAGTAACGGGATGATCACCGTCGGCCCCGTCACCACCGTGATAGCCCCAAAGATCAACGCCACCGGCCACGACAAACCACCAACCCAGTGCGCCGCGCTGCTACTCATCCCCCAAGTGATAAGCAGTCCCAACGTCACCAGCCGCGTCACATCGACACCCGCCTCTTTATACTCATGCAGACGCAGGCTCATCCCCCCTTCGAAGAGGATGATCGCCACCGACAACGCAATCAACATCGGCAAAAAAGCACCAAACTCTGCCATCGGGTTGACCCACCCCAGCACGGGCCCCACCAGCATCCCCAAGGTTATCAGCAGGATGATCGCCGGGATTTTCAAACGCCACGCCAACCACTGCGCAGCAATGCCCAGCGCGACCACAAAAACAAGTGAGGTGATTACGGATTCAGTCATGAGAGGAGAGCAGCCTAATAGTTGCTAACGAGATTAACGCCCAATCGGAATTAACCAGGGGAATAGGTAGGGCACTGCATGCTCAGGAAGCTCTTTGCCCCAGCTCACCGTGCAGTAATATAGCGTGAGGAATGGCCGTGGCTTGAGCATCAAATTTAACCGCTCCATTTAGCCCCGGCAGCAAGTCCGCACATACCCAGATCAACACATCCATTGATACCCTGGGCAAGAAGATCAAGCCACGATTAATAATCCAAAGGCCATTTTCTGGTTACCACGATCCTCCGTGGCAACCCATGCCTCAGGTGCTAGCACGCGAGTTGTGATAGGCGCGAATCATCGCCACACCGGCGGCAAGGGTCAGCGAGACGTCCGCCATGCCGGTCACCTCTGTTGATTTTTTGCTTTAATGGGCGGTTAGTTCCAGTGCGGGTTCGGCATAACTTTCGATGGGCGGACACGCGCAAATCAAATTTTTATCGCCGTGCACATTATCCACGCGCGCGACGCTAGGCCAGAACTTGCTGTCTTTAACCCACGTCAATGGATACGCAGCTTTCTCGCGTGTGTAACTATGTTTCCACTCGCCAATGATTACCGCTTTGGCTGTGTGCGGCGCGTTCTTGAGTACATTATCGGTTTTATCCGCTTGGCCAGAAATGATCTCATCAATTTCGTGGCGGATGGCTATCATGGCCGAGCAAAACTTATCCAGCTCTTCTTTTGACTCGCTTTCGGTCGGCTCTATCATCAAGGTATCCACCACCGGGAAAGAAACTGTCGGCGCGTGATAACCGTAATCCATCAGACGTTTGGCAATGTCGGCCACTTCAACGCCTGCGTCGCGTTTGAACTCGGCGCACGCCAAAATCATTTCATGGGCGCAACGGCCATTTTTTCCGCTATATAAAGTTGGGTAAAAATCCTTTAATGATTCCTTGATGTAGTTGGCATTCAGAATCGCCAGGCGCGTCGCTTCCGTCATGCCATCGCCACCCAGCATTTTGATATAGCCGTAAGATACCAACAGAATTAAGGCGCTACCGTAAGGTGCGGCGGACACGGCGTGTATGCCTAACTCACCGCCAGTTTTTATGACCGGATGCGTAGGTAAAAATGGCACCAGATGTATGGCCACGCCTATCGGCCCCATGCCGGGGCCGCCGCCACCGTGCGGAATTGCAAACGTTTTATGCAAGTTCAAATGACAAACATCCGCACCGATATTTCCGGGGCTGGTCAGGCCAACTTGTGCATTCATGTTGGCACCGTCCATATAAACCTGACCACCATTTTCATGGATGATGTGGGTGATCTCCATGATGCTCTCTTCATACACCCCGTGTGTGCTGGGGTAGGTCACCATCAGACAGGCCAGATCATCTTTATGTGCCAGCGCTTTTTCGCGCAAATCCTCTACATCAATATTGCCCTTTTTATCGCACTTCACCAATACGATTTTCAAACCGCACATCGCAGCACTGGCCGGATTGGTGCCGTGCGCCGAGGTCGGGATCAGCGCGACATTACGGTGCGTTTCACCGCGTGATTGATGGTAGGCCTGAATAACCAATAGTCCTGCATATTCGCCCTGAGCACCGCTATTGGGCTGGAAGCTCATTTTGGCGAAGCCGGTAATTTCGCTCAAGGACTGGTCCAAACTATCAATTATTTCGTGATAACCCGCCGCTTGTTCCACCGGCACGAAGGGATGAATGTTGGCGAATTCCGGCCAGGTAATCGGCATCAATTCGGACGCGGCATTTAACTTCATGGTGCAGGAACCCAATGAAATCATGGAATGCGTCAGCGATAAATCTTTATTCTCCAGGCGCTTGATGTAGCGCATCATTTCCGCTTCGGAGTGATAAAGATTAAATACCGGATGTTGCAGAATGGCAGACTGGCGATTTTTAATTAAGGATTTCTGGTTGAAAATTTGCGCTTCAGAAATTTTGCTTGCGCCCTTGCCCGCCGCAGTGGCGAACACGGCGATAATCGCATTTAAGTCGTCGGCATCGGTGGTCTGGTCGAGTGAAATCGTGATGGCCGTATCCGTATAGCGAAAATTAATCTGCGCTGTTTCGGCCAATTGCTTGATTTTGACATGGTCGAAGCCGTTGATTTTCAGAGTATCGAAATAAATTCCATCTTCAATAATGTAGCCAAGCTTTTTCAATTCGGCAGCCAATGCAATGGCGGAGAAATGCACTTGTTGCGCAATGCCCTTCAATCCCTCCGGCCCGTGATAGACCGCGTACATACTGGCCATGATGGCCAACAAGGCTTGTGCTGTGCAAATGTTGGATGTGGCTTTGTCGCGGCGGATATGTTGCTCGCGCGTTTGCAGCGCCATGCGCAAGGCAGGGTCACCGTCAGCATCTACCGATACACCGATGATGCGCCCCGGCATGGCGCGTTTGAATTCATCATGGCAGGCAAAAAATGCG
>JAYUTP010000025.1:0-3141 GCA_043755075.1 Tenderia sp. (SeqCode) | reverse complement strand
GTGATCGCGCTTCTGCCGGCTCGACTCCTCAATCTTGCTGCGCTCGCTTATGCCTGGCTTCATCGCGAAACGCAGCGCGGCGGTGTTTACGATTTGAAGCGGAGCCGCTATTACATCGGGAGGTGGGGCCGTGACCAAAACTCCTGACAGAACCGCTCTCATTACTGGTATCAACGGCCAAGATGGATCCTATCTGGCGGAAATCCTGATCGCGCAAGGTTATCGAGTCGTGGGCACTACTCGTAGCGTCGATGGTGTTGCTCGTGTCCTGCTAACCGGGCAGGAAGTGCCAGTCGTCCAGCTTGATCTCGCTGATGCTCGGGGTATTCAGCAGGTACTTGAACGCTTCTGTCCGGATGAGATATACAATTTGGCCGCACGCTCATCTAGCTCCCAGCTTTTCGATGATCCAATAGCAACACTGGAAATCAACGGAAACACTGTCGTCAGGTTTCTCGAAGCGATTCGTCAAGTCTGCCCAGCGACACGATTTTGTCAGGCTTCCAGCAGTGAGGTGTTTGCTAAGGTTAGGCAATCGCCACAAGATGAGACCACTCCTTTACGCCCGCGCAACGCCTACGGCGCCGCCAAAGTGTATGCCCAAAACATGGTGGAGGCCTACCGCGACCGTTATGGTTTGTTCGCCTGTTCGGCGATTCTGTTCAACCACGAGAGCCCCCGCCGTGGGTTGGACTATGTCACCCGCAAAGTCACCTCATCGGTAGCGCGTATCGCGGCGGGATTCGCAGATTCGCTTACGCTGAGTAGTCTCGATAGCCGTCGAGATTGGGGCTTCGCGGGTGACTACGCACGCGCCATGTCGCTCATGCTCAGGCAAACGGCACCGGACGATTATGTCATCGCCACCGGGATAACTCATTCTGTGCGCGAGTTGTGCGAACTGGCATTTGCCAAGGCAGGGCTCGACTACCGAAACTATGTTGTCATCGACAACCGTCTCGCCCGGGGGGGGGGCGAGACGGTTGAGCTGCGTGGCAATTCATCGAAAGCTATGACTCAGTTGGATTGGCGGCCCAGCATTTCATTCGTTGAATTGATCGGTATGATGGTGGATGCCGACCGCGCTGCACTCGCGCAAGAAATTCAAGAAATGCGGTAAACCATACTCCAAGAAGGCCCAATGTACAGCAAGATTGAAAAATGTCGCATCTGCGGAAACCTACATTTGGTAGAAGTGCTGGATCTCGGCGTCCAAGTACTTACTGGGGTTTTCCCGGCGCAGGTAATCGAGAAAATCACCCAGGGACCCCTTACACTGGTCAAGTGTGTCGGCGGAGATGACTCTTGTGGTCTGTTGCAGCTCGCCTATTCCTACAATCTTGGCGAGATGTACGGGGATAATTACGGTTACCGTTCGGGTTTGAATCAGAGTATGGTCCGCCATCTGCACGGGAAGGTGCGGAAGATTTTGGAGATCGTGGATTTTACCGGTCAACCTATCGTGCTCGATATTG
Organism: Tenderia sp. (SeqCode); assembly: GCA_043755075.1. Lineage (GTDB taxonomy): Bacteria > Pseudomonadota > Gammaproteobacteria > Tenderiales > Tenderiaceae > JAKFXL01. The sequence goes on along the minus strand of JAYUTP010000025.1, from coordinate 1,666 downwards.
GCAGCAATGATGGCACAACACTTGGCGCTTATCCTGACAATGCCTGTACACGGGTCGGGATGGATCCGACCGCCGCGAAGTTTCACGCGTACTACCCGAAGGGCGTGACCGCCATTGCCGATTTTTTTTCGGCGGCGCTCTTTCAGAATGCCTTTCCCGGAAAACGGGCGCGCGTGGTGACTTCGTTCTCCATGTTCTACGATCTCGATCGCCCGATCGATTTTATGCGTGAAGTGGCGTCAATCCTCGAAGATAACGGGTTGTGGGTGTTCGAGCAGAGCTATATGCCGCTCATGCTGGAGCGGAACTCCTATGATACGGTTTGTCATGAGCATCTTGAGTACTATGCCATCAAGCAGATCAAGTGGATGACCGACCGGGTAGGTTTTAAAATCGTTGATGTCGAGTTTAACGATATCAACGGCGGTAGCTTCTCGGTGACAGTCTCCAAACAGGCGGCACGCTACCCGGAGTATCCAGGGCTGCAAGCATTGCTGGATCGGGAAGCCAAACTTGGTCTTGACGCGCTGGCGCCATATCAGTCCTTCGCCGCACGGACAGCCGCCAGCCGTGACGCGTTGCGCGGTTTTATCGAGAAGGCATTGGCCGATGGAAAGCGGCTTGCGGGACTGGGAGCTTCCACCAAGGGCAACGTCATGTTGCAATACTGTGGGCTGGGAAAACGTGAGTTGTTCGCTATTGGTGAGGTCAACCCATACAAGTTCGGTCGCCATACTCCTGGAACGCTTATCCCGATAGTGCCGGAAAGCGAGTTGCTGGCTGACGAGCCCGATTATTTTATTGTGTTACCGTGGCATTTTCGTCCATTTTTTCTAGAGAAGTATCGGTTGCGTAAGGCCAAGCTGGTGTTTCCTCTACCTTCTCTCGAAATTATATGAGGCGATCCATTATGCATCGCGTATGAGCAGCCTTCGTACACCATGATTGAAGTTCTGCTAGCAACCTATAATGGCGAAGTGTTTCTTTCGGAGCAGATCGAATCTGTACTCAGTCAGGAAGATGTGGAGTTAAGCATTCTCGCCCGTGACGACGGATCTTCCGATGGTACAGGGGAGGTTTTGGAGAGATACGCGCGAGATTATCCCGAGCGGATATCCATACTTCATTCCCCGGGGCGGCTCGGCGGGCGCGGGAACTTTAGCTGGCTGCTCAATCAGGCATGCTCACCCTATGTGGCTTTTTGCGATCAGGACGATGTTTGGGTTGGAAAAAAAATGCGCACGCTGCTCATGCGCATACGGTCTTTGGAGACAAGGTATGGGAAGGATACACCTATACTGGTACACAGCGACCTCGCTGTTGCGGATTCTGATTTGCATGAAATCCACCCATCATTCTGGGAATATACCCACATAGACACAACACGGAATAGCTTTAGACATATCCTCGTAAAGAATTCCGTAACGGGTTGTGCGTTGTTGGCGAATCGAGCCCTTGTCGAGAAGGCGCGTCCGATTCCTGATGAAGCTGTGATGCACGATCATTGGCTTGCACTGGTTGCAGTAGTCTTTGGCCGGGTCGATGCTGTGAAAGAGCCGTTGGTTTTTTACCGCCAGCACGGGGATAACGTTGTGGGTGCTAGGGCCTATGGCTGGCGTGATATCTTCAGGCGATTGTGGTCGGATTGCGGACGTATGGACATATC
>JAYUTP010000024.1:0-4813 GCA_043755075.1 Tenderia sp. (SeqCode) | reverse complement strand
GTTTTGGCCTCTCTGGACTCGAGGAGAAGGCCGCACGGCCCTCTGATAAACAGGCTTAACCTAGGAGAATAGTGATGGGTATGGGTGGCGTTAGTGTGTGGCAATTGTTGATCGTCCTGCTGATCGTATTGCTTCTGTTTGGGGGCAAAAAATTACGCAGCTTGGGCGGTGATCTGGGTAGTGCAATCAAGGGGTTTCGCAGCTCGGTGCGCACGGGAGAGGAAGAGATTACGGCTGAAAATAAAGCGACAGAGCAGCCTAATGCGCAAATTCAAGAAAATAATGAGAATGGTCGCGTCATCAATAGCGAATCGACCAGCAACAAGAGCGAGCACAAGGCTTAACGGCCTTGCGGCAGCGCCATGTTTGATATCAGTTTCGGGGAGCTGCTGGTGATTGGGGTGGTTGCCCTGCTGGTGGTTGGTCCCAAGGATCTGCCAGCTTTGGCACAGAATATTGGCCGCGGCATCGGCAAGGCACGAGGCTTTCTCGGCGCCATGAAGGCCGATCTCAATTATGAGATCGAGAAGGCAAATGAACTCAAACGGTTGATGGAAAAAGAGTCCGAGATCGCTGAGTTGCATAGAACATTAAAAGAGAACGCGGCCAAGGCTCTAGAACAGAGTAGTCCGGCTGACGTCAGCAAGGTTGAACAGACGGATGGAAATACCCGAGCAGACACCACCGGAGCGGACTCCGATCAAAGGCAGGCGCAGCCGATCGTTGCTCGGTCAAAGGCTTAATAGCCGGGCCAACAATACTCCACAGCATGAGGCCGGGTTTGTTGGCCATCTGATCGAGTTGCGCGGCAGGATGATGAAGATGCTGGCGGCGCTGCTGGTAATCTTTCTCCCGTTAGCACTTTACGCCAACGACCTCTACAACCTTCTGGCGCAGCCGCTGATGGCAAGCATGCCGTCGGGCACCACTATGATTGCCACGGGGGTGACCTCGACGTTCCTGGCGCCGCTCAAATTTGCGATGGTGTTGGCGGCATTTATAGGCATGCCGGTGATTCTTTACCATGCGTGGGCTTTTGTGGCACCCGGGCTCTATCGCAATGAGCGACGCATGATCTTCCCGCTGCTGTTTGGCAGTGTGCTGCTCTTTTATAGCGGCATGGCGTTTGCGTATTTTGTTTTCTTCCCGATGGTATTTGCTTTTTTCATCAAGATCGCGCCGCAAGGCGTAGCGGTGATGACCGATATTAGTAGCTATCTTGATTTTGTGTTGTCGATGTTTTTTGCCTTTGGTCTGGCCTTTCAGGTGCCAATCATTACCATCGTACTGGTGTGGATAGGGGCGGTGACCCCCGATGGCCTGGCGGAGAAACGCCGCTACATCATTCTCGGCGCTTTTGTGGTGGGCATGCTGCTGACACCACCGGATGTTTTTTCACAGCTCTTCCTGGCGGTGCCAATCTGCATCCTGTTTGAGATTGGTCTTCTCTTGTCGCGCATGGTAGCCAAGCGGCAGCAGCGTGAGGAGGTAGAAAGGGGCGAGGCTGACCAGCCTGACAGCTAGTCAGCTTTACCTCCCGAGGGTCGCTGTAACCGTCTTATTGTCTGTCCATGCTATTGCGGTTGCGGCCGCTCGCCGATCATTGTCTCGATCTTTATTGAATCACCTTGACGCAGTACCATCAGGTTTAACTTGGTGCCCGGAGCGTTGCTGGTGATGGTGCTCATCAGCGCTCTACTGCCGTTGATCTCAGTGCCGTTGATTTCAGTGATAATGTCGCCGGGGCGCAGACCCGCGGTGTTGGCCGGGCCATCCGGCTGAATGCCGGCCACCAGCGCACCGTAAACGCGATCAAGCCCAAATGACTCTGCTAAGCCGGGGCTGAGATCTTGTACCTCTACTCCAAGCCAGCCACGTAAGGCGCGGCCATATTCAATGATCTCCTTCATTACCCCTTTGGCGAGGCTGACAGGAATGGCAAAACCAATTCCTTGTGATCCGCCTGACCGCGAGAAAATGGCAGTGTTGATACCGATCAGTTGGCCATAGGCGTTAATCAATGCGCCACCGGAATTGCCGGGGTTGATGGCAGCATCTGTTTGGATGAAGTTTTCAAAGGTGCTCAGGCCAAGCTGCGACCGTCCGGTGGCGCTCACAATGCCACTGGTGACGGTTTGGCCTACGCCAAAAGGGTTGCCAATGGCTAGCACCACGTCGCCAACGCGTAGTTTGTCGGAATGACCAAAGACAATACTGGGCAGGTCGGGTAGTTCGATTTTTAAAACGGCAAGGTCGCTCTCAGGATCCGTCCCGACAATGTTGGCAACAGCATTGCGGCCATCATGAAGCGCCACTTCAATCTCATCAGCCCCTTCGACTACATGGTTGTTAGTAAGGATGTAGCCTTGATTGCTGACAATAACACCCGATCCGAGGCTGTTCTCTTGGCGTTGCTCTGGCTGCGAAGGTGGTTGACCACCAAAGAAGCGGCGCAGTGCGGGGTCGTTGAGCATAGGGGGCTGAATTTGTTGCTGGACTACCTTGCGGGTAAATATGTTGACGACAGCGGGAGCGGCCTTGTCGACAGACGATGCGTATGAGACTGATGAGACTTCATTGCTGTTTAGCGATGGCGTGTCTGCCTCAGAAAAAACGACCTTAGGACGCCCTTCAAAAAAATCCGGGCGAAAGAGTAACACCAATACAAATGCAAAGGCCAAGCCGGCAGTAATTGCTTCTGTGGCGAAAGAGAAGAGTTTGCGTAAACTCATTGTTTCGGTACTCTCAGTAGTGTGGGGATTAAGGTGTTAATCTTAACGTAAGCGCAGGATGTGTGCATGGTGCAATTAAATGAGTTGGTGAGCTACGGTGATGGGTTGTTGGATGCGTCAAGATTTAACGACTATGCGCCCAATGGATTGCAGGTAGAAGGTCGGAAAGAGATATCAAAACTGGTGACAGGTGTCACCGCCAGTCAAGCATTGATCGATGCAGCGATAGCGGCCAAGGCGGATGCGCTGTTAGTGCATCATGGCTTTTTCTGGAAGGGTGAGCCTCCTGTTGTCACTGGAATGAAGCGACGTAGGCTTGGCGCGCTGATAGAAAACAATATCAGCCTAATTGCATATCACTTACCTTTGGATGCGCATCCTACGCTCGGAAACAATGCGCAATTAGCACGTGTTCTTGGGTTTAATGTTCTGGGGCGTTTTGGTTGCGGTGGAGATGAGTTGGCAATGTTTGGTGACTTGGTAGAAGCAATGTCCGTGGCTGAGTTTAATCATCATATAAGTGCGGCGTTAGGGCGTGTGCCGATGCACTTGGCAGGAAGTAGTGAAAAAATTACGCGCGTGGGGTGGTGTACTGGAGCAGCGCAAGGGTATATTAAGGCCGTGGATGGGCTGAATGTGCAAGCGTTCATCAGTGGCGAAGTATCAGAGCAAACCATGCATATAGCACGCGAGAGTGGTGTCCACTATTTTGCTGCAGGGCATCATGCGACTGAGCGATATGGAGTGCAGGCATTAGGCGCGGAGCTATCGCGGAAGTTTGGTTTTGATCATGAGTTTATTGATATAGACAACCCGGTTTAAGTAAAGTGAATAAAATAACGGGTTGATGTCTTTAAAGCCAAGGCAGTGTAAGAAAATAAAGTTATGCGAGTGTTTTTAGCGTACATTGCAAAAGTTAATTGATTTTCTGTTTATGATTTAAAGTTGAATGAGTGGCGTTGACATGTCCCTTGAAAATGGACTAGGATGCGAGATTACTTGACAATAACGGCCGGTTAACCCGGGTATAAACTAGGGATAATCTGAAATAAAAGGCCGAAAAGCAGGAAAGCGTGACAGGTTCTGCAAAAATAGAAAGTCCACGGTGAGTTTAAGTGGCGGTTAGGGGCGTGGAGGAGTAAGGTTACGGCCGATAGATGCTTGTTGCGTTGTTGTGCGGTAATTCCTCTTAAAAAATAACAGGGGCTCATCGGTTTCAGAAAACAATGAATTGCTAGCTCGTGTCGGCTGAGTGGGCACTTGCGCCTATTTTTGTTCGGTTGGCTTGGGCCGTATTGTATTTTTCTACTTTGAATGATGCCTGTTAAGGGCTAATAAACAGATCGAGGATTGAGATGTTTGCGAGTGAAAACTTTGTCTCTAAACGGTATGAGGTCGGGATGAGGCAGTTGCGCCTTAATCGTGGCTTTGTTTTGCTTGTAGCGGCGCTTCTGGGGCTTTGCGGGACGTTGTTTGTCGTTAATGCTCAGGCGGAGGTTCCTAATGCGGTTCCACCCAAGGGTGATCACAACGGAGTGAATGTGCCTCAGCCGATTGAGTTTCCACACGATATTCATGCCGATGTTAATGGTATTAACTGCATGTATTGTCATACCTATGCACGTCGCAGCATTGTGGCTGGAATTCCACCCACTAGTAAATGCATGGGATGTCACTCGGTGATTGCGACTGACAAGCCGCGCATCAAGCAGCTGACTGAGTATTGGGAGAAGAATGAGCCGCCGCAGTGGAATAAGGTTCATGACCTTCCCGACTTCGTGCATTTCAGCCACGAAAAACACTTGCAACGCTTTGTTTTCAAAAACGAAGGCATGAAGGTTGAAAATGTTTCTGAGGTATGTGCTTTCTGTCACGGCGATGTTAAAAAGATGACCGTGGCTCATAAGGTAAAACCTCTGTCTATGGGATTCTGCGTGCGTTGTCACGAAGCGAATGGAGGCCCTTCCGATTGCTGGAAGTGCCATAAGTAACTGGGTGGGCCTGTGATCCTTGAGATCTGGTCAGCACGATTAACTAAACAACGGATGAATTGTTATGAGTGGTAACGATGTCAACCGCAG
>JAYUTP010000023.1:0-2138 GCA_043755075.1 Tenderia sp. (SeqCode) | reverse complement strand
CTTGCGCCGCATCAGGAAGGTGTAGGGCTGGTCTTCATACATAATCCGTTCAGCCTGTTGCCAGAGCGGCATACGCTTAGCCTCATCGACAGTGCCACGAGCCTGATCAATCAGCTTGTCGAGTTCAGGATTACTGTAGTTGACAAAGTTGTCGCCGCCATCTTCAATCTGCTTGCTGTGGAAGATTTGATAGATGTCGGTCTCGACGCCACTGGTCCAACCGAGGGTGATGGCGTCGAAGTCACGTTTGTTAAGCAAATCGATCATCACCGACCACTCCGTCGGTTTTGGAATCAGTGCAATGCCGGCACGGGCGTAAAGGTCTTTAAGAAAAAGCACGATCCGTTTAGTGTCTTCGCTGTCCTGGAAGAAGACCAGTTCAAACTCGAATGGCTTGCCTTGGGCGTTTACCAACACACCCGCCTTATTACGATTGACATACCCTGCCTCTCGCAGCAGTTGAGTGGCCTTGTCAACACTGAAGCTGCGCGCCGTCAGCGCAACATCGTGCTGCTTGCTACGCGGACTAAACGGGCTCACTGCCGCCTCGGCATAACCGAGCATAACCTCTTTGTTGATACGTTCAATGTCGGTGAGGTATGTCATCGCCTGACGCACCCGCTTGTCGGCAAAGCGCGTTGACTTGCCGTTGCGCTGCTGATTCCAGCCAATGTAGCTGTAACCGGCCGTGGGGCTCATATACTCAAAATGCTGAATACGGGCGCTCAGCTCCTTGTCATCACGCAAGGTCTGATACTCACGCGGACGGGCACCATAGACGTCGATCTCGCCATTACGGAAAGTGGTGAGGCGCGCCGAATCATTCTGGATCACCTTCCACAACAGCCTATCAAATGAAGGTTGCGTTCCCCAATAGCGCGGATTGCGTTGCAGCTCAACCATTCCCTGGTCAGGCGTCCACCCTTTGGGATCGGCTAAACGATACGGGCCCGAGCCAAGCAACAGCCCCTTCGATTGATTAAATACCTCTGGTGTCTTCAGATAGGGCTCATAAAAATGGCGCGGCAGAATACTCATACCACCGGCCATGGCCAGGCTGTCGTAATAGGGCTCCTTGAACTGGAACACCACCTCATACTTTCCCGTCGCCTTAACGCTGGCGATCTTGTCATAGACCGCTCGCTCGCGCGGCGCAGCAATGACTGGGTTCTGAATAAAGGCAAAGGTAAAGGCGACATCGTCCGCCGTTAGCGCTACCCCATCGGAAAACTTCACATCTTCACGCAGTTGAAAGGTAAAAGAGAGACCATCATCACTCACCTGCCATGACTTGGCGATCAACCCAAGCCACTCAAGCGTCTCGGGATCGCGCGTCAACAGTGACTCCTGAATATAGGATTGCACCTCGGAGGCATAGGCATCACTGGAGACCAGTGGCGTGATGGTCTTGAGCCCAGTAGCAAAGGCATTCACCAACCAGTCACCCCGCTTATAGCCCGGCATCTGTTCGGCCAGATGAGCACGCTTGAAGGCGGCGGGGACACTATCACTCCCCTGTTCACTACCTGCCACCAGACTGCCACTACGGATACGTTGATCCAGACCATTCACCAAACCACGCAAGGCACGAACATCTTCCGCCTGCTCACGCAGGGTGCTCTGCATCCGCGCCATCTCCGCCCACTGTCGATCAATCATATACATGGTGACCAGCAACGTTACAAACAGCAGGACAAGAAAGGCAAAAAGAGAAAAATCCTTAAAGGTGAAGCGCTTTTCCATGAATATCTCTATCTGCTTATGTGCATCAACAATCCATTAGCTGACATACATCAAATATATGCCAACCTGACTGCCCGTCAGGATAACGGGGTTGGTGCATAGGAACAAGAGCGCCCCACCTGCTCTCTTCCCCTGTGCGTTAAATTTCTGTACCTTTATAAGGTGTGGTTTTGACTACCCCAGTCAGAACACAACTATTTATAATACCTACATTCCAACAAACGTAAGGTGAAGCATGGGATTTCTAGACGGAAAACGCGCACTCATTGTCGGCCTAGCCAGTAATCGTTCAATCGCTTGGGGTGTTGCCCAAGCCATGAAACGTGAAGGTGCCGAACTGGCCTTTACCTATCAAAATGAGAAACTGCAATCACGGGTCGAGAAGATGGCTGCCG
>JAYUTP010000022.1:0-2269 GCA_043755075.1 Tenderia sp. (SeqCode) | reverse complement strand
GTAAAGTTAATCCGCTGAGGTTCGATACGTTGGAGATAGGAGTATCAGTGCTGGTTTTTGCAGGGGTTGTTGGGTAAAGTCATGGGCAATAAAATCCTGCAGACAATATAGGAGAGGGTCATGTCCCGATTTGTAATCATTTGTGCGTTATCCCTAGTCACCCTGCCCGCCATGGCCCAGCAAAAAGGGCCTTCGTGGGGCGTTATGCTGGGTAGTAGCAACTACTCAAACACCGACAATTACTCCTTCGATATGACAACCATCACGGGCCGGGCGATCTACAACATTAACTCCTGGCTGGGGGCTGAGGGGCGTCTCGCCTATGGCGATAGCAGCTCAAGCAAAGGCGTCAGCCTTGGCATCAACTGGCTGACCGGTGGTTACCTCAAGGCCAGTTGGGAGGTTATTGATCGGCTCAATGTTACCGCCTATGGCGGTTATACCGCCCTGGATACCACCGCCAAATGGGCTAGCGGCACCTCAAATGTCACCGATGACGGCTTCAGCGCCGGCCTGAGTCTTGACTTTTACGCCGACTCTAGCATCGGGCTGAACATAGAATTTATGCGTTACATAGATGGTGTCGCCTACGGTGCCGACTACACGCTTGACCACATCGGCATCGGCTATTTTCAGCGCTTCTAATTCATTTGTTTCATGAATAGTGAAACTGACAGATTTCAATAATTTTAAGGTGATAGTGATGAGTAATATCAAGAAGATATCAGGAGTGGTGTTGATTGGCGCGATGTTAGCGTTGGTCGGCTGTGATAATAATGATTCGACCACTACGGGCGGGTTAGGGGGCGGCACGACGGGGGGTGGTACGACGGGGGGCACAGGGAATGGTACGGGTACTGGGGGTAGTACAGGGGGTTCATCTACTAGCGCTCACACCATAGTCCTGAGTTATCCAGAGACCAACGCGATTGAAAATCTGGGTGGAGGTTTTTACCGACGACTGGCCAAAGCAATTGTTACGGATAACGAAGGTAACGCTGTCCCTGATGGTACTGTCGTCTCATTCAATGTTATTGACTCCATTATTGCGACTGGCACTGTCACAACCGCAGCAGGAGATAGCATCAGTGGTTCGGTCTTGACGGTGGCCATCCCACAGCGTGCCGATGGCATTGATACTAACTTCGTCGATGCCAGTGTCTATCGTAATAGCTCTTTTCATTTCATTGAGAGTGGCGACCATGTTTTTTTATTCAATGCTGATGCGGCTGATAAAAACCGTGTGATCAGCACAAGTACGGGGTCGATAGCGACAACAACACTGGCAATGACCTCGGCCTATAACAGGTCATATCCGAATGCCGTCTACGATAGCAGTGAGCCGGCAAAGACGACCGGTTACGTGGTTGGGGCCTCGTTATTGGGGGCAGAGGTTTCGGGGCTTGATGCGGATGGCACAACACTGAAAACTGGTTACGCCGTTACCAAGCAGGGAATTGCTACCTTTTATGTGACCTATCCGGCCAATACCAATACCATTGGCAGTGGCTGTTTTAGCGAAGTTGTTGATTCTAGGTCATGGCCAAATGGCTCTGCGGATGTCTATCTGGTGGCCAGTGCCGCTAATAATGTGACCACTATCGATAATCGCTTCTGTTTTGGCAGCATCGCCGATTGGACGATCACTCCAGATATCACCACCATCTCTGGTACCAAGATAATAAAGCTTCTGGTTGAAGATGGCGGTGATAAGATAAATCTGCCTCTGGTGGAGGTGACGGCAACCGTCAGTATTACCAAGAATGCGGGAGTGTTGGTGGTGGACCTGAATCCAAATACGGCGGGAATTCAGGGCGATGTGGAATTTTATACCGATCTGAGTGGTCGTCTTAGTTCTACAATCACAGTATCTGGTGGTGCATCAGGCGATGCGGCGACGATTACCTATCGCACTGAAGGAGGGAAGGCATCGGCTAAGGTGGAGCTCAAGATTCCATAAACCTCTTCTGTTGTTACTCTGCTACGCCAGAGGCTGTGCTATAGCCTCTGGCGTTTTGTTTTATGCGGCTATCGTTTTCGTTTCAGCTCTCGTACTACAAACCTTGCTGGATGCCCTGCATTCATCACAATCTCCATCAACGGCAGCGTTTCACCATTCACCATCGCTGCAATCATTTCTGCCGCCATCGGGCAGGAGATAAGCCCACGGGAGCCGTGGCCGGTGGTGATGTAGAGGTTGGGTTGATATTGCGCCGCGGGATAACGGTGTGCTGGTTTTCCGTGGCGCAGGTCGTGATAGTGCTTTTTG
>JAYUTP010000021.1:0-4466 GCA_043755075.1 Tenderia sp. (SeqCode) | reverse complement strand
ACCGCCGGTGAACGACCCGTCGACTTTAGGAGAAAGGGTGTTTGTTCTTCCTATACCCCACGGATGTACCTCCCGGACTTGCCTTATCATCTTGTTCAGCGCGGCAATAATCGCGAAGCCTGTTTCATCGAGCCCGAAAACTATCAGTTTATCTCGAACTGTGGAAAGCGTTATCGTTCCGTTACGGGGTGGCCGTTCACGCTTATTGCCTCATGACCAATCATGTCCACTTTCTCGTCACACCGGGCAACGACACCGCGGTGTCGAATACGATGAAGGTCGTGGGCAGTCGCTACGCGCAATACATCAACAAGAAATACCGCCGCACCGGCACTTTCTGGGAAGGGCGCCATCGCGCCAGCCTCGTTCAGTCCGATCGCTACCTGCTCACCTGCATGCGCTACATTGAACTCAACCCCGTGCGGGCGCAGATGGTGCGCCGACCCGAGGAATACCACTGGTCGAGTTATGGGAACAACGCCTGGGGAGATCGCGGCTGGCTGCGGGAACACGAGGAGTATCGTCGTCTGGGGCGAACGCCCGCCGAACGGTGCTATGCCTATCGGGAGCTTTTCAAGATTCAGTTCAGTGAGGAGGACCTGCATCTCATCCGCAAGGCCGCGCATTATTGTCAGCCCGTGGGCAATGACCGATTCCGGCAGCAGATCGAGCATACATACGGAATTAACCTGGGGCAGATGAATCGAGGGCGGCCACGGAAAGAGGCGGAAGAACTGCCCACGGTTTAATCCCTCCGTCCCATTTACGCAGATTGATTTGCGATGAGGAGATGGTGGTTGCAGACAGACCTGCTGGAACGGATGGTGCAGTGGTGTCGGTGGTGGGGGGAATTGTGCTAAGGGGTAAAACAACTTGTGAGAATATAGTAGAATTTTGCGGCTTGATGGCCAAATAGATTTGCGATTTTCCACTCACATTGATGGCCGTGGTGTCATACACCATGCCGTTGTAACCTTGGTATCCGGGGGCGTGATAATGCCGTTGGGGCTCGGTGCCGCGCTGTCCCAGCCGAGCACATGGATGTTCGAGAAGGCGTAACGCACTTCATGATTGATCGAATTTTCATCCTTGGGGCGGTTCCAGGTTCGGAAGTTGGATCGGCATTCGTTATGGCCTTGACATAAGTGTCCACGTACCAGGCATGGGTGCCGTTGATTCGCTCCGGCTCACCCGTGGAGGGAATAAAGAACCAATAACGCATCCGGTTGTAGGTATTAAACTGCCATCCCGCCGGGTTGGCTGAGTAAGCCCTGGCGAAATTCCTACTGCTGCCGTCATAGGGATTGAATTGTGCGTACAAACCGGTCCCGGAAGTGAGGAGCATTTTCAGGCTGCCCGCACCCGCTATCTTTTTGCTTGTATCGATGCTCGGAGTAAAAACCCCGCCTTCGTTGAAGCCGACACGATATTGCGGATAATTTCTACCCTCCTTAGTTCACGGGTACGCTTGGACCGTAGAAATTCTGAAAGGACATAGATTGAGCACCTCCCCCGCTCTGCGTCCCAGAGAAATTAGGAATATACACTTCAGAAAAATTCGAGTTGCCGACAGGCTGGATAGCAACAAACATGCCGGTGGAACTCTCGGAAATGGCAGGCGAAGTCCAAAAGGTACCGAGATAATCATTACCAGGATTTTTCACCGTGCCACCGTCTGTACCGCTTAAAAATCCGTTGGCTTTCATTGAGGCGGTGGAATAACGAACATTATAGGAAATCGTTACATTAGGAAGACTTTGCCAAGAAACTTCATATCGACTCCCGGAATACGTATACACCAGTGTCGACACTTTATCTTCTGGTTCATCGGATTCCGTATCAAAATAGAAATCATCGAAATAGCAGGTACTGTTCAACATAGCGGTATTGTTCGGATTTCCAAAATACCATCTCGTTAGGCCGTCAAAATAGTGAACGGGAGCTCCGGTGGTTGGGTTGTTCCATTCCGGATCAACACCTGGATCACCAGTTGTTCCCACCCGATGTTGTGGGTGACTGTTGAGCTCGGCGATAGCCCAGCGATTGGCGTAAAGATTGGGGTTAAAGGTGTGGTAGAAATGATTCCCCTGGAAATTGCTCTGACTATCCCCTTTCTGCTTGACGTACGTTCCGACATCAAAACTTCCACCGCCGTCCGTCCGCTTCGGCATGTCTTTATTGCACATGAATTTAAATCGCAATCTATTGGTGTTTGGGCTAAAAACGCCTGACTTTACATAATTCTGCGCAAACCCCGTGGGCCAAACGTATGGGTATGGAAAAAAATGCCAATAAAAGTCAGTGGGTCCCCCTTTATTCCAAAACTGCCCATTCGTTACGCCATACGTCTGTGAAGAATCCGCCCCCAGATAAGGACTAAATAAATCGTCTGGCGGATTGGCGCCATTTTTAGGAATACCGTTTGAAAAATCTTCGAGAAGAACAGTTCCGAGCGTTGAAGGAGGGGATGCGGTCGCCCCGGTCGTCGCGCTTACAGACCCAGATTGTACAGAGTTGTTCCCCGCCGCATCGTAAGCAGACACAGTATATGAGTATGCGGTGGATGCAGTAAGTCCAGTGTTGGAATATGAATTAGTAGCTGAAGTTCCTATCTGGGTTCCAGCTCTGTATATTCTGTAACCTGTTACTCCTACGGCATCGGTGGATGCTGCCCACGATAGATTGATTTGGGATGAGGAGATGGTGGTAGCGGTGAGTCCGGTTGGTGTTGAGGGCGCGGTGGTGTCAGTTGCGGCTTGCGTCGTCGCACTTACTGATGACGATTGCGCCGAGTTGTTTCCGGCGGCATCGTAAGCAGAGACGGCGAAGGAGTATGCAGTGGATGCGGTGAGGCCGGTGTTTGAGTATGAATTAGTTGCTGAAGTCCCAATCTGGGTTCCGGCTCTGTAGATTCTGTAGCCCGTTACTCCCACTGCATCCGTGGATGCGGTCCATGACAGATTGATCTGGGATGAGGAGGTGGCTGATGCAGTAAGATTGGTTGGGGTTGATGGCGCGGTGGTGTCGGCGGGTGGCGGAGGTCCGCTACCGACCAAGGCAGTGTCACCCGCGCCGCTGCATCCCGAGAGAATCAGAAGAACTGAAAGTATTAAAGAGAGTTGGTATCCTGTTTTCCTGACCATTAAGTATTGGCTTCCTTCTTAGGCCCATTTGATCTACGTGGTCGCGACACCGAAAATGTGTGCGATGCTCCCGGCATTGGGTAGTGCGCTTGGTGCCGGCCGGGGTCAGACTTTCCTGATCGCATAGGATATGCCGATCCACCGAACAGAGAATGGCCAAAAAGCCGCCGCTCGGCGGGCATTTCTGCTGTCTTATCGGATAGGTGGGCATCATGCTGATTGAAGAACGGGGTAAACCCTTCTAGGTCAAACGTCGCGACGAGCACGGAGAAGTCCCAGGCGCAGATCAAGAAAATCATCGAGCGCGCCTACGACTACGGCGCCGAGATGATCGTCACCCCTGCCCGGTGTGCCAGATGAACGCCGAGGTCTACCAGGGCCAGATCAACAAGAAGTACAACACCAAGTTCAACATCCCGGTGCTGTACTACTCGCAGCTCATGGCCGTGGCCTACGGCGCCAGCGCCAAGGAAGCGGGACTCGATGGCAACATCGTGCGGGCCACCAAACTGGAAGCCATCGCGGTGAAGAAGTAACGTCAGTCGATGGTCAGGAATTAAAAAGCCCGCGCAAGCGGGCTTTTTTCTTTGTAAGCCCCCGATGTGCGCCAGTCGGTACAAGGTGCATGGGCTTGATCTGTATCAATGCGTCCCCGAAGATTGGCCTGGATAATGCGACCGTTACAAATTATTCCGAGGACCAAGTCATGCAGGGGTTGCTGAAGTATGGTTTTTGCCGGTGGGTGCGATTCGCGCAGGTGCATGTGTGGATCGGCGTGGCCGTGTTCACGGTGGCGTGTTACTTCATGATCACCGGCACTTACGCAAATCTGCTGGAGCGCCAACGGGCCGAGACGCTGCTCAACATTATTGGGCTGGCATCGCTGTTCTACGCGACCACGGCCTGGTATCTGCACTTCTTTCTGCGTCCGCACATGCCAGCTGCCTGCGAGCGCAAGAAGGCGGGCTGGGGTGCGGCAGGACAAGCGGGCCGCCCGCGCTTGCTTGCCGTGTAAAGCCTGCCAAGGCAAACGTTCTACATCGGTCATGCTGCTGGGTGACTTCGCGCTGGCGGGTTGTTACGGCCTGCCGCATTTTCTGTAGGGTGCGCCCTGCGCACCGGGGGTTTCATTAAACCATGGCTCTGTGCGCAGGGCGCACCCTACCTCAGGGCAGTCAGTCTCCCGTCGTTCTGAAATAAGATTTTCCGGCCCGTGTGCCGGCGTCAACCACGCGGCTCGGTCGCAGCCGCCCCGGGCTGGCCGAAGTTATCGGTCTCCATCTTCGGCAGGGAGTGGGCGATGCCCTTGTGGCAGTCGATGCA
>JAYUTP010000020.1:0-11627 GCA_043755075.1 Tenderia sp. (SeqCode) | reverse complement strand
GCGAAGACGCGCTGATTATGGCACGCCAACTCTTCAGGGATATGCGATGATTTTTAGGGCGTTATGGCTAGTACTGTTGAGCTGTCTAACGTTGCAGAGCAGTGCGGCGACAGAGTCGCTGCCGATTTATGACAAGTGGGGCGGTGACTTTACCCTGACGGATCAGAATGGTTTTCCACTCAGTCTTACCGATTTTCGCGGCAAGGTGGTGGTGCTCAGCTTCGGCTACACCCACTGTCCTGATGTTTGCCCCACCACCCTGTTCACCATGCAGCGCTTGGTCAAACTGCTTGGCAAAGATGCTGGCAAGGTGCAGGTGCTCTTCATTACCCTTGACCCTGAGCGGGACACCCCTGAGCGGTTGGCTGCATACATGGAGTATTTCAATCCCGGCTTCATCGCCTTCACTGGCAGCCTTGATGAGATCGGCAAGGTGGCCAAGCAGTACGGCACCCGCTTTGAAAAAGAGCCGAGCAATGAAAAAGGGGAGTACAGCATCGCCCATACCGGCGTCATCTATCTCATTGACCCGCTCGGTCGCATTCGTGCCTTTTTCAAGGTTATCGCCGGACCCAACGAGATTTTGCCGGATGTAAAACGGTTGCTACCCCCTGTGTCCGGCGAGTGATTGCGGCTCCATTTTATAAATCAGCATTGGTAGTGGCCCTGTCGTCAGTTCGCGACATATGGAACTAATATTGAAAACAGTCCCCTAAATGGTGTGTTTTAACCACTCAATCTTTGGGATAATGCCATTGAAAATCACGCCGCAAGGCAGTTACGTAGTGAGGTCCCCGATGATGTCTCTTGAATCGCTAATCAAACGTCCCGCGTTAACGCTATCCATTCTGTCACCGCTGCTGCTCGCCGGGTGTGGCGGAGACTACAATCCAGCGCTGGATGGCGGTGTTCCTGGTAGCTCTGGGGCCAAGACGGGCCTGCAACTGAGTGTGCCTCTGCAACCAACGGTGGCGTGGATGCCTGGCAATCAGACCACTCAGCTGATTATGCAGTTTTCTGTACGTGATGGCTCAGGAACGCCACTCGCTGCGAATGAGTTTGATACCGAGTTGAGAATTGATGGTTTCCCTGCGGACGTTGAATCACAGTTCAAACAAACGTCCGAAGAGTTGCCGGTCAATCTCTATTTCGGCATGGTGCTCGATGCTAGCTACTCCATGACCCAGTACAACCCGGATGCATTTGGACCGATGAAGAGAGCTGCCAGCGACAGCTATCAACAGGTACTCGACCTTTGGAAAAGTCGTCCTGGTAGCAATGTTAAATTCTCTTTGATCTGGTTTGATAACGTGATTAACCAGAGTCAGGATGTTCCCAGTGTACCGCGCTACTGGCAGCCAGCCGACATCCTGGCCATCCCTACGCCGCAATTTGGCGCTGCGACCAAGCTATATTCTGCCGTGGATGTAATGGCCAAACATATGCAGAATGAGTATGACAATGGTGTTTTCAACGGTGTGCGTGATCAGTATGTGATGTTGGTCTTCTCTGACGGAAAGGATAACCGTAGCCATACTGACAATAGCACTATCAACCAGACTCTCTACACCAATCCCGGTGGTGCCAAATACAATCAGTTTGGTACGCTGCCGACTAAATTGGAGACAGTCAAGCAGAGTATTGCCAATCACCCACGTTTAACCACGCATGTGATTGGTCTTGGCTCCGATATTAACAAAGATGAGTTACAGCAGATTGCCACGGCTGGCCACGGCGTCTTCCAGTCTAATCCCAGCAGTGAAAAAGTGACCGAGCTGTTCCAGCAGGTGATGAAGGAGTTCACCACCCTTCAGACGCGCAGTGCTGAGCTTTTTGATGGACTAGGCGACTACAAAATCACCCTGGTGGTGACCAACAAAGCGACAGGTGAAACGGGACAATATAACTTCATGATCCGCGCCGGTGGCCCGGATGCTAAAGTGATTACTGCACCACTGTAACTTCTGAAACAGGGATAGGGATAATCCTTGGTTTGGATTATCCCTATTGACAGTTGTCACGTGGCTATCTTGCGTCATATCTCTTTGTTATTCAAAACTTCCCCAAATTAATTTCACCGGTCTTACATCATGCTTTTACACCTGCTGTAAATGTTGCTATCGATCTGCATATTTCAATTCTGAGCTATGTTTGTAGAGGTAACATGAGAAACATTTCATTAAGTGATAAGCTCTTTTTAATAAATTACAGTGTGGCGGCTAAGGGCATTTAGTCTCTAGGTTTCAGGTTATTTTTTTAGACGGCTGCGCTGAGTGGGGCAAGGGGGGGAAGGTATGAGGGGACTCAATACTTATGAGTGGCTACGGCGTGAAGCGGCGTGTGTGAGTATCGCCATGTTGTTCAGTGCATCTGCCCAGGCGGGTTATCAAGGGGAGAAGATCTCTTTCCCGCAAATCATCATCCAGAGCAACAATCAGGAGGCTCCGCCTCTCGATCAGCACGGCTCTTATTCTGTTGAAACTAACTACGATGATGATGCCCATGTCACTCACTTTAGCCTGAATATTGGTTTGGGGCCGGAACTGACTCCGGGGCGCCTGAGGGCGTTTGATATCCGCAGCCCAAGTGAAGGTAAGCACAAGCTCTCGGTGGTCGCCGTTATGTCGTACCGCAGTGTTGATTCGGCCTTTGACAATTATGGTTTGTTTGCCGGTTATGTTGATACTTTCTCATCAGTTATTGGCATCAATAAGGTTAGCCAAAAAGCTCTAAGTACCTACCTCAATGGGCGCGTTGAAGAGGTTCATGAGCGTAAAGAGAGTCTCTATCTGCAACAGGGCCCCTCGTTTGCCCTCCATCGCAGTTTGACCGGTGCGCGTTATCAGCTTTTTAATTCCCAGTCACTTAAGTTTGAATTGGCCACGCTTGATCAATTTGGTCAGGTGGCCGTGCAATGGAGTACCGTAATTCCATGATTCGTATGGCTGCACTTTTGCTGATTGCTGGGTTGATGGCGGTGATTAGCCCGCTCGTACAAGCGACTGAGGCACGGACGCTAGTACTGGTAGCCGCCAACAGCAAGAGTGAGTTTAATCTCTCTGGAACCGAGGCTCGCCGACTGTTTCTGGGATTGCCGGTTGCCAAGGAGAATCGTCCACTTGTTGCATTAATCAATCACACTGATTCACTGTTGTATCAGGTGTTTTTGCAAAAAATTATTTTTATGTCCGCCAATACTTACGAACGCCAGCTACTGGCCAATGTGGCACGTCAGGGGGGCCAACGGCCGCGATACTATACGGACTGGCAGGAGCTGTTAAGTGCCTTACGTGCGCAGCCAGAAGGCGTGGCCTACATGTGGCGGGAACAGATCCCGGCGGATGCTGGTCTGGTGGTGGTGGCTGAAATTTGGCGGTTGGGGGTAGATTGAAACGTCGCGGCTGGAATTTGGCAAAGCGCATTATGGTGAGCGGCTTGCTTGTTCACGCGGTGCTGCTGTCGATTCTACTTAGCGGTGTGCTTTATATTGTGGTGCAAGGCTATCAGGAGCAGTTTACCAATGATGTGCGGTTGAGTGCCCACCAGACTGCTGAGCACATCTCCGAAACCAGTTTGAGCGAGCACACACCTGGATCTTTGGATGAGATCATTGCCAGCGGCCGGGGTGTCTATGCCCGTGTGATACTGAAGAGTGGCAAGTCATTTTCATCCACTATCAATCGTGTTTCACCCGATAGCCAGTTTCAGGAAGATTTCTTTTTCGGTGATCACGGCGACAACGTCTATTACATTTCCATGCCGCTGCGTTATCAGGGTGAAGATGCCACTTTGCAGGTGGGTTATGACGAGACGCTTATCAAGGATCAGATCCAGCATACCTACGAGCGTGGCTTGTTGTTTGTGGTGGGCTACATTCTAGTGTCATTGCTACTGCTGCTAGCGCTGACGCCAAAATTTACTCGGCCATTACAACAGTTGCGCGATGCTGCGCAAAAAATTGCGGCGGGGGCTACCTCTGAGCGCCTTAAAGTTAGTTCCGGCATCTCTGAAATAACCGGTCTTGCCGATGATTTGGAGCGCATGCGTGCCGCGCTGGTGGCCAGTGGTGAGCTGATTGCAGTGCGTGAAACCCATATCCGCGCCATCATGGATAACGTCCTGAATGGCATCATCACCATTCATGGTTGGGGCCATATCGAATCCATGAACCCCGCCGCTGAACGGCTCTTTGGCTACGAGGCCAACACATTGATTGGCAAGCCGCTGACGGCGTTGTTGGAGCATGGCATCGACTCGAGTTACGCGCAACGCGCTACTGTTGCTAGTCATGAGAGCGTGGCACGGCACCGTGACGGTCACACTTTCCCTGTGGAGATGGCGGTGAGCCAGCTGCGGCGCAAGGGAGGGGTGCTCTATATTGCCATTGTTCGCGACATCACTGAGCGCAAGCAGTTTGAGGCGGGGCTCAAGTCATTGCAGGAAGAGCTGGAACGGCGCGTCGCCAAACGCACCCATGAACTGGCGGCGATCAATCTGCAACTTGAACATCAGGCGCTGCACGACTCACTCACTGAGTTGCCTAATCGCCTGTTGCTTACTGACCGCTTACGCCATGCGATCATGACAGCACAACGCAAAAAACAACCCCTGGCCCTGTTTATCGCCGATTTGGATCACTTCAAAGAGATCAATGATACCCTCGGCCACCATTATGGTGACGTGGTATTGCAACAAGTCGCCATACGGATGCGCGGCGCACTGCGCGAATCCGATACCATCTCGCGGCTAGGTGGTGACGAGTTTGCCATGCTGCTCCCTGCTATTAATGGTATGGAAGAGGCTGTCCAAGCTGCCAGTAAACTTGCTGCGGTACTCGAACAACCGATCCAGGTTGAAGACCAGAGTCTGCATGTCGGCATCAGTATTGGCATTGCCCTCTTCCCTGATCATGGGACTGATAGTTCGACACTGATGCGCCATGCTGATGTGGCGATGTACGTCGCTAAACGCGCCTCGGAAAACTATGCGATTTACAATCCGGATCAGGATCAACATAGCGTCATGCGTTTAGCCATGGCAGGAGAGTTGCGCCACGCCATCGAGAGTCAGCAATTGGTTCTCTTCTACCAACCGAAAGTGGATCTTAAACGGGGCAGGGTGACCGGTGTTGAGGCGCTGGTGCGCTGGCAACATCCGCAACACGGTTTGCTGCTGCCGGATGAATTTATTCCGCTGGCGGAACAGACAGGTCTCATTCGGCCTCTGACGCTGTTTGTACTGGATGAGGCGCTGCGTCAAATGCGACGTTGGCACAAGTCGGGAAGAGCGCTTACGGTTTCCATTAATCTTTCTGCCAAACATCTGCAGGATCAACAGCTCGCCGATAAAATTGCTAGCCTCATCGGCAAATGGCAAGTACCTGCCAGAGCGCTGATCTTAGAGCTTACCGAAAGTGCCATCATGGCCGATCCATTGCGTGCGATGAATACCCTCAAAAAACTCAAAGAGATGGGGGTGATGATGGCGATTGATGATTTTGGTACGGGCTACTCCTCGCTCGTCTATCTCAAACAGTTACCCGTATCTGAAATTAAGATCGATAAATCTTTCGTTATCAACATGCTCGACAACAGTGAGGACATGGTGATTGTGCGCTCCACCATCGATCTGGCCCATAACATGGGACTACGGGTAGTGGCTGAGGGGGTGGAGAGTGTGGCAGTGATGAAGAAGTTAACGGAGCTGGGCTGCGATCAAGCTCAAGGATACTGCATTAGTTGCCCCGCCAGCGCCGCAGAGCTGACAGAGTGGCTCAACGTAAGAAATGATTATCTGAATGATTGTTACGCCCCCTCCCGCTGAAGTGCAGTTTTTGTAAAGCTGTTTGGAGGCGAGCTGCGCTGAGTTATTGAAAGCAAATTTGAGGGCAGTCAATATTGCTGATGAAATTGGAACGAATGTGCCCACGATTTCGCGCGAGTTGAAACCCAATAAAGATTAGCGTGATTGATGCATAAAGCACGCTCATAGAGCCTAGCATCCGTGCATTATTGGCTACTTGTGCCGTAGAGATGTCTATTGACGGGTGAAAAATAGATCGCCATAAAGTGCCGTGGCTGATTGGCCAGTATTGTCGCTGTCAGTCATGACGGCGATGGCGTGAATCTCATCAATATCTTCGCCAAATATTTTTTTCAGATCATCACGGATGTTGCGTTTTTGGCTGAGCCATTGGCCGATCTGTGTATTGCCTGTTTGCACGGCGATCATTTTGGCATTGCGAGTGTAGGCGTTGCTCCATTCACTGTTGATGGATTGGTTGCTGGACCAGACGTAGTTGATGGCGCGCGTCTTCCAGAAGAGTAGCCCGCCGGAGACAACGACATAGATACGCGCCGGGTAGTCATCGCCTTGCTTGCTGCGTTCATCGTTGCCGCTGTAGATGTTGTCGATGCGCCATGACCAATTGAGCCAGGGGGTTTTGCGCAGGTCGATGGTGATCTCTTTGAAAAGCCCTGAGGCGCTGTTCTGGCTCTTGGCCTGGAGCGCCTTGCCGTGGTCGGTAGTGATGATCTGGTATTGGGTGTGACCGACGAATGATTTCTCCTGCCAACCGTTGAGATCACCGTGGCTGAATTGCCCGATCATCAACTCATCTGCGTGGAGACTGCCCTGTAACATCATCAGCAGCAGAATGTAAGTGAAGGTACGTTTTCGACTCATTACGGTGCCCATGTTAAAGTGGTTGTTAAATGTTGTCGTGATTCTAGCGTTCTCCTTACAGAAGTATTCCATGGCCAAAGCAAAATCTCTCTATAGCTGTACCGAGTGTGGTGCCCAGCAACCCAAGTGGGCGGGGCAGTGCCCGGACTGCAATGCGTGGAATTCGATGACTGAGATCGCGGCGGTCAATAGTGCGGCCAAGGCCAATCCCCGTTTTGCTGGTTATGCCGGGGCGGCGCAGCGGGCCACAGTGCAGATACTGGCGGCGGTGCAGCCGGGGGATGTGGCCCGCACCTCGTCGGGACAGCGCGAGCTGGATCGGGTGCTGGGGGGTGGATTGGTGCCGGGCTCGGTGATTTTGATCGGTGGTGATCCGGGCATCGGCAAATCGACGCTGCTGTTGCAGACGGTGGCCCAGCTCAGTGGCCACCTTAAAACGCTATATGTAACCGGTGAGGAGTCGCTGGAGCAGGTGAGTATGCGTGCTCATCGTCTTTGCCTGGCGGCGGATGAGGTGCGGTTGCTGGCTGAGACCAATGTCGAGGCGATCCTCGCCCACGCCCAGCATGAGCAGCCGCAGGTGATGGTGATCGATTCGATCCAGACCATCTATACCGAACAGTTGCAATCAGCCCCTGGTTCAGTGGCGCAGGTGCGCGAGAGCGCGGCGCAGTTGGTCCGTTATGCCAAGCAGAGCGGCGTGGCGATGTTTTTGGTCGGCCATGTAACCAAAGATGGCACGTTGGCGGGACCACGGGTGCTCGAACACATGGTTGATACGGTGCTTTATTTCGAAGGTGATTCCAGCAGCCAGTTCCGTGTGGTGCGCGCTATCAAAAACCGTTTTGGCGCGGTGAATGAGTTGGGTGTCTTTGCCATGACCGAGAAGGGGCTGCGTGAGGTGAGCAACCCTTCGTCGATCTTCCTCTCGCGCCACGAACAGGAAGTGCCGGGCAGCGCCATTATGGTGACCCGCGAGGGGAGCCGGCCGATGTTGGTGGAGGTGCAGGCGCTGGTGGCGGAGAGCCATCTCGGCAATCCGCGCCGCGTGGCCGTGGGGCTCGATCAGAACCGTCTGGCGATGTTATTGGCAGTGTTGCAACGTCACGGCGGCATTGCCACTCACGATCAGGATGTCTTCATCAATGTCGTGGGTGGTGTGCGTGTCTCCGAGACTGCCGTTGATCTTCCGCTGCTACTGGCGGTGCTCTCCAGCCTGCGTAATCGCGTGCTGCCCAAGAGCACAGTGGTCTTCGGTGAAGTGGGGCTGGCGGGTGAGATCAGGCCGGTGCAAGGTGGCATGGACCGCCTGAAAGAAGCGGCCAAGCATGGCTTCAAACGCGCCATTGTGCCCAAGGCTAACCTGCCAAAAAAAATCAGCGAGGATATTGAAGTGATCGCCGTACAGCGCTTAAGTGAGGCAATTGATGCGTTTTAAACAGCAAGTTTTCAGTGCGACAACCGATAAAGCCTATGGGACGTATTGATGATTAATAAAACTGTAACGCGCCAACGTCAAACTAAAAAAATGGAAAGCAGTGATCTCCCCGCGATGAGTGAGCCAGACCTGAAACAGTCCGATTACTACATTAATCGTGAACTCAGTTTGATCGAGTTTAACCGCCGTGTCTTGGCACAAGCCCAAGATGAGGCTGTGCCACTGCTAGAGCGGGTTCGTTATCTCAGTATCTCCAGCTCCAACCTTGATGAGTTTTTTGAGGTGCGAGTCTCAGGGCTGAAGCAGAAAATTGCGCTCGGTTCCACGCAGGGAGGGCCGGATAATATGTCGCCCTCTGAAACCATGCGTGAGGTGAGTCTGCGTGGTCATGAGCTGGTGGCAGAGCAGTATCGTGTGCTCAACGATGTGCTGTTGCCGCAGTGTGAAAACGAAAAAATCCGTTTTATCCGCCGTGATAAATGGACTGAGTCACAAGCGGCCTGGTTGCGTAACTACTTCAAATCAGAAGTTCAGCCGATGCTCAGCCCCATGGGGCTTGATCCGGCGCACCCCTTTCCGCGCATCGTCAACAAGGGGCTCAACTTCATCATTTCGCTTACCGGCAAAGATGCCTTTGGCCGTAACAGCCGTTTGGCAGTATTGCAGGCACCGCGCTCACTGCCGCGAGTGATTCAGTTGCCACCGGACGAGACTGGGAGTGGCCCTCACGATTTTGTTTTTCTCTCATCCGTCATTCACACTCATGCCGATGATATTTTCTATGGCATGGATGTAGACGGTTTCTACCAGTTTCGCGTTACCCGTAACAGTGAACTCTTTGTCGATGACGAAGAGATTGTCGATCTCAAACTGGCGATACAGGGTGAACTGGTAACGCGGAATTTTGGTGATGTGGTGCGGCTTGAAGTAGCACACAACTGTCCTACTGATCTGGTGGAGTACCTGAAAGGACAGTTCCGTATTGACGCGGGGGATGTCTATCAGGTCGATGGTCCCGTCAATCTTAATCGGATGCAGGACATCTACGACATGATCAACCTGCCAAATCTGAAATTTCCTCCCTTCACCCCCAGCATCCCGAAGCAGGTCAGTAGCAAGAAGGATATCTTTGCCGCGATCGACAAGCAGGATATTTTACTGCATCACCCCTTTGAGTCATTTCTGCCAGTGATCGATTTTGTCCGCCAGGCGGCTGAAGACCCTAAAGTGTTGGCGATTCGCCAGACCCTCTACCGCACCGGTCCTGATTCAGCCGTGGTGGATGCGCTGGTAAAGGCGGCGCAGTTGGGCAAGGAAGTCACTGTCGTCATCGAACTGATGGCGCGCTTTGATGAAGAGGCCAATGTGCTGTTGGCCACGCGTCTGCAAGAGGCTGGAGTTCATGTGGTCTATGGCGTAGTCGGGTACAAAACCCACGCCAAAATGATTTTGGTAGTGCGGCGTGATGGCAAGAAAATCAATTACTACACCCATCTTGGCACGGGCAACTACCATCCACGAACTTCGCGTATCTATACTGACTATGGCCTGTTTACCGCAGACAAGGTGATGGGTGCGGATGTGCATCTGGTCTTTAATCAACTGACTAGCCTGGGAAAAATCCCCAAACTCAATAAAATTCTTCACTCACCCTTTACCCTGCACAAGGCGATGCTGGAGAAGATCGAACGCGAAATCACCAATGCCAAGGTCGACAAAAAATCAGCGCGCATTATTTTGAAGATGAATTCACTCACTGACCCGCAGCTGATTTTGGCGCTCTATCGTGCCTCGATGGCCGGTGTGAAAGTCGATTTGATCGTGCGTGGTATGTGTCGTCTCCGCCCGGGTGTTGTTGGTGTCTCAGACAATATCCGTGTTCTTTCTATCATTGGCCGTTTCCTTGAACATGCCCGCATCTTCTATTTTGAAAACAATGGCGATCCTGAGGTCTATGGTGCTAGTGCTGATTGGATGGAGCGAAACATGTTCAGTCGTGTTGAAGTCTGTTTTCCGTTTGAACTTAAAGCTATTCGTAACCGCGTCATTAAAGACCTGAATGCCTATTTTAAAGAGAGTTGCCAGTCCTGGGAGCTACAAAGCGATGGCAGTTACAAACGACTACGAAAATCATCCGAGTGCAACTACGTTATCCAGAGCGAGCTGTTGGTGCAGTTGGCAGGGTAGGGGTATTTGGTGTGGTAATGCAGCAGAAAAAAATCGGCTCATGCTAGATCCACCTGTAACACTCTCCATGGGAGGGTGTTGCAGGTGGATTTAGCGCGCTGCCAATCGAATAAGCCGGTGTTTACACAATTAAAACCGATAGCCAATATTCAGTGACAATAGATCGCTTTTTTCATCCGCTATTTTGTTGAAGCGATCCCAGCCGCCACGGGCAAAGAGATTGTCTCCGAGTTCTACTTTTAACCCCAAACCGAAAGTGATGCTGGTGCCGCTATCGCTACCACTGGCATTGTCGTCAAGATTCCAGTTGTAGAAACCAAAACTGCCGTAGCCGAAGACATCCTTGCTGAGAAACATCTCGCCTAATGCTTTAAGCTGAACACCATCCACGTTGTATTTGTTTTGAAGTACACCCGTTTTTTTAAACTCGCCGAGATCGACATAACCAACCTCAAAGCCAAAGCCTTCGCTCTGAGCACCAGCGAAAAATTGATAAGTGCCCGAGGAATTGCCGTAGCCACTAAGGCCTGTAGTGGCGCTCCCGATACCGCCACCAACGTACAATCCACGATCTGCTCCATATGCAAGACTGCTCGCGGTAAAGATGCCAGCGGCACATATAAATTTTAGGATAGGTGAGTTCATTATGTTCTCCAAGTTAGTCGGCTGTAAATTTCTATCCTAGCATTATCGGGTAGGGCAGGGGGATAGGCGAGTTTGTTTTTGTGGATGAATGCATGAAAATGTACAGATATGTCAGTTGGTAAGCTCAACGTGTGACTAGTGCTCGGCAGTTTTTGCTGCTTGCTGATACCAGTAGAGTGCCTGTTTTTTACTCTGTGCAACGCCAGATCCTTCTGCGTACATCACTCCTAACAGCGTCTGGGCACCAGTGTGCCCCTGCCGCGCCGCGCGGAGAAACCATTGCGCAGCTGCGGCATAATCCTGCTTTACGCCACCTGTACCTTCGTAGTAACTCATCCCCGTGATGAACCATGTCGCGACCTGATTCGGTGCGGCAGGGGACGTGTGTGGGAGGGTCGTATTGTCTACAGGGAATGGTTTTAGTGTGGTTGCACTCTTATGCGCGAATAAATGCGGTGCAGGCGGTGGAAATTCAAGTTGCAACGTCAGTGATGTTGAAATGGCCGCCTTCTCTGCAATCTTTTGCACAGAGGGTTGGGGTGTTAGCGGTGCGGTCGTGGGGTTGATTGGAGGCGTGGGGAGTGTCGGTAAGACTATGATATCCATGCTCTCTGCAACCTGTTGCGCAGGAAGTTGCTGTGATAGCGGAGTTGTCGGTTCAGTTGATAGCGTG
>JAYUTP010000019.1:0-5857 GCA_043755075.1 Tenderia sp. (SeqCode) | reverse complement strand
TACTACATCATCAAAAATGGCCGCTGTAGCGTCACCCGCCAAGCTGAGATTGGGGCCAAGACGATCAAACTGGCGGAGCTGCGTCAGGGTGATGCCTTTGGTGAAGAGGCGCTACTCTCCAACACCCCGCGCAGCGCCAACATCATCATGGAGGAGGATGGCGATCTGATGCGCCTCTCCAAGGCGGACTTCTCAAAATTGCTGGCCGAACCGCTGCTCAGCAGCGTCAGCTGGGCGGATAGCCACAACCTGATTGAGATGGGCGCCACCTTTCTCGATATCCGTCTGCCGGAGGAGTTCGAAAAGCACCATATCCCCATCAGCGTCAACATCCCTCTGACGCTGCTGCGGCTGAAGATCAAGCAGCTCAGCCAGCAGCGCAAATATATCGTCTGCTGTAATGATGGTAGCCGCAGCGCCGTGGCCGCCTTCCTGCTCAACCGCCACGGCTTCGACGCCTTTATCCTCGATGGTGGACTGGCGGCCACACAACCACAGAGGGCGCAGCGCGCACCCGTAGCAGCCAACAGCATCGCCATCACCCCACTAATCAGCTCCCTAGCCGACCAGTGGGGCACCACCGTTGACACTCCCCTGCAAACCTCATTCGCCGATAGCGCCAATATTGAGATCGTCAACAAGACCAAGCCCGCCATGCAAACAGCGACGGTCACCCCCATCAACAAGGCAAAACCACAGCTCACGCCCGAACCACAGGCCAGCTTTGACATCGAACTCATCATGGCGGAAGAAGCCAAGGAGCAGCGGCGCAACAAGCGGTTGGTTCTTAGCACCATTATCCTAGTCATTCTCAGTATTGCCGCCATCATCGCCGCCGCCCTACAGCTGGGGATGGTAAGACCCACCGCAGCCATCACTAACCAGATAGACCAAAGCGAGCTCCTGCGCGTCGTCCCGACCAACACCCCCATCAGTACCAAAGTGGAACTAAACACTCTGTCCATAGGCGAGCTGACCCCCTGGATCAACACCTCAGAGAACCAGATCAGCAACATGGTGGCCACACCAGCGAGCGACATCAGCACCACTAACACACGTAATGTAGCCCCGGCGGTCACGACACCTTAAGCAATTAACCAACAGTTCGCCAAGCTGTTTGACGGCGGGCTTGCAGCCGCTATAACACTGTGTATACTTACAGCATACTGTACAAGTACACAGGAGATATCATGAGCGCACTCACCGCCCGCCAGCAGCAGATCCTGCAATTGATCCGCGACTGCATCAACGAAACTGGCATGCCGCCGACCCGCGCCGAGATCGCCACGACGTTCGGTTTTCGCTCCGCCAATGCCGCCGAGGACCACCTCAAGGCGCTGGCCCGCAAAGGAGTGATCGAACTGTTGCCCGGCTCCTCGCGCGGCATTCGCCTGCTCGAAGCAGAAGGGCTACCGCTGATTGGCCGTGTCGCCGCCGGCCAGCCATTGTTGGCCCAGGAACATATCGAAGATCACCTCAAAATCGACCCGCAGCTGTTCCACCCCCAAGCCGACTACCTGCTGCGAGTCCACGGCATGAGCATGCGCGACATCGGCATCCTCGACGGCGATCTGTTGGCCGTCCACCAATGCCCCACCGCCCAGCACAATCAAGTAGTAGTGGCCCGAATCGGCGACGAAGTAACGGTCAAACGCTATCGCCAGCGCGGCAACATCGTCACGCTGCTGGCAGAAAATCCAGAATTCGAACCCATCAAAGTAGACCTACGGACCCAGGATCTGACGATCGAGGGCATTGCCGTAGGTGTTATTCGATCCAATTTCGCTTAGGAGTAAAACTATGTCAGCGGTAAACCTCAGTCTTGATTTCGGCACCAGCGGCAGCGTTAACAAACCACGCCAAGCAGCCCTCAGCAGCGGCTTTGCCGCCCTTGATGTGATGCTGCCCTACAACGGCTGGCCGATCGGCGCCATCACCGAAATTTTTTGCCCTGAACCGAGCCAATTCGCCCTACCACTGGTACTGCCCGCCTTGGCCCACCTCAGCCAGGCCAAACGCTGGCTGGCGATGATCGCTCCACCCAACGCCCCCAGCACCCACCAATTACAGGCACAGGGAATCGACATCTCCCAGGTGCTGATCATCCACCCTCACGCCACCAGCAATGGCCTTTGGGCCGTGGAGCAAGCACTGCGCGCTGGCACCTGCGCCGCCGTGCTCAGCTGGATCAACAACGCCGATCATCACACCATGCAGGACCTGCGCGGCGCGGCCCTGGCTGGCAACAGCTGCGGAATTGTATTCCGCCCCGAATGGGCCATCACCCAGCCCAGCGCCGCCAGCCAACGGCTGCGCCTGACACCAACGGCTGATCACGGCATCTATGTCGAACTCCTGGAACAGCGTTCCACGCGGGCGCGCTCTGCTCTTTTCATAGCCCCCTGCTAACCCATAATGTCCACATCCACACAACGGCCCATGAAAGATGGCCTGGGAACCCAGGCCATCAAACGCATCGCCAACGCCTTTAGCCGCGCCGACAACAATTTTCCCACCGCCGAATTCAGACAACGTGCCCACAACGGTCTAGAGCATCTGGAGCTGAAAGCGCGGGTGCACCACATCATTGCCACGCTGCATGCGGTGCTGCCGACTGATTTCGAGCAGAACGCCACACTATTCTTTGCCGTCAAACAGCACTGGGATCACGGCGATAGCAGCGACCCACTCAACGGTTTTGCCGCTTGGCCAGTGATCGATTACATCGCCAGCCATGGGCTCAACCACCCCCAGCTGGCGCTGGCGCTACTGAAACATCTGACGCCACTCTTCTCCGCCGAATTTGCCCTGCGCCCCTTCCTGCTTCACCATTTCACGGTTAGCTATGCGCAACTACAACAATGGCTGCATGACGATGATGCACGGGTCAGGCGATTAGTATCGGAGGGCACGCGCCCGCGACTGCCATGGGGACAACAACTGCCGCCATTCATCCGCGACCCCGCGCCCGTGCTGGCACTGCTGGAAGAGCTAAAGGATGACTCCAGCGACTATGTGCGCCGCTCCGTCGCCAACAACCTCAACGACATCGCCAAAGACCATCCCGAAATTGTCATTCAGACCTGTCAGCGCTGGCAGAAAAACACCAGCAAGGAACGCAACTGGATCATCCGCCACGCCTGCCGCAGCCTCATCAAGGCAGGCCACCCCGGCAGTTTTGCATTACTGGGACACAGTGCTGCACCCAAACTGGCACCTGCCGAGATAGCAGTGCATACAACACAGCTGCGCATCGGCGAGAGCCTCCGCTTCAGCGTCACACTCCACTCCCGCGCCAGCGAACCACAAAGCCTAGTGCTCGACTACACCCTTCACTATATGAAAGCCAACGGCCAGACCAAACCCAAGGTGTTCAAACTCAGACGTTTCATTCTTGCTCCTGGCGCAACCATCACACTTACACATCAACGCTCGTTCAAGCCCATCACCACGCGCCGTTACTACCCCGGCCAGCATGCGCTTGAGGTGATGATTAATGGCATCGCCGCCGGGAAACAGCCCTTTTTACTCACAGCATAAGCATAAACATTATCCGCACCAACATCGCTGGATTCAGAGGTAGCTAACAGCGCCAAAATAAATCAAAATCTCACCTCCCTCAGCAATACGAGCTATCAGTTACGCCAATGAACAACCTTGTCGATGAGATTCTCGACACCCTGCCGGCCCTACTGTTTCACCTCGACAACAGCGGGCAGGTGATCGACGTCAGCGCCTCGCCTTTCATACAGGGGCATCCGCAGCCGCCGCAACTACCCTGCACCCTCGTTGATCTCTGGCCCAAGAGCACTGCGGCCGAGATTACCAAGGCCATCAGCCGTCTCGCGCTGGGGCAACCGCCATTGCCATTTAGCTATACCATCAACAGCGGTGAGCAACAACACCATTTCAAGGCGCGTATTTCAAAGCAGACCGTGGGCTTCACCATCATCGCCTTGGATGCCTCGTCAGAGCTCAACCAGGAGCAGGAGAAACAGCATCTCCACGATCAGCTGCGCCAAAACCAGAAGATGGAGGCGCTGGGACAGCTCACTGGCGGCATTGCCCATGATTTCAACAATCTGCTCGCCAACATCCTCGGCTACACCGATCTGGCGCTGGATAGCGTGGAGTCGATGGCTGAAGGAGAGATTGCCCGCTACCTGCACGAGGTGATCGACTCCGGCGAGAAGGCGCGCGACCTGATTGCCCAGATGCTCGCCTTCGCCCGCGCCAAACCCAACGTTGCCGTCACCTTGATGCCTGCACCGTTAGTTAAGGCGGCCACCAAGATGGTGCAGACAGCGCTGCCCGCCACCATCAGTCTCAACATCAACAGTGAAGAGGAGTTGCCGCTGATCAAAATTGACTCGGCGCAGCTCAACCAGATGATCGTCAACCTCTGCCTCAACGCCCGCGACGCCATCAGCGAACAGGGCAATATCGACATCGCCATCACCGCCAGCCACTGCCGGCAGCTCCATTGCAGTTCTTGTCAGGAGGGCTTCGAGGGTGACTATGTGGAGATAGCCATCACCGATGATGGCGACGGCATCGACCCCCTGCTGATAGAGCGGATCTTTGACCCCTTTTTCACCACCAAGCAGTTCAAACACAACTCCGGCATGGGACTGTCAGTCGTCCACGGCATTGTCCACGACCATCAGGGCCATATCGTGGTCGATTCACAGCCGGGTTATGGCACCACGATTCGGCTCTTTTTCCCCGCCATCACTGCGCCCCAAGAAAGAGCCCCAAGCAGAGATAAGTCCCCCAGAGAGCACGTTAACAAAGCTACCATTCTGGTGATCGACGATGAGGAGTGTAGCGCCCGCCTGCAGGGGGAGCTACTGCGTAACAAGGGCTTTGCGGCGGTTGTCTTCTCTGACCCTTTCCACGCGATAGAGGCGTACAAGGTCAACCCCGAGCGCTTCGGTCTGGTACTGGTAGACCAAGAGATGCCGGGCATGACTGGGATGGAGGTGGCGCAGGCGATTCTGCACCTGCGCCCACAGACCCCCATCATCCTCAACATCATGCAAAGCGACCGTGATTACACTGAGCAAGCCAAAGCCATTGGCATCCGCGCCCTGCTCAATAAACCCATCCACTCCGAACGACTGCTCAATACCATCTTCGACCTCCTGCAGCCCAAGCAATAAGGGCACAATAAAAAAGGGCGCATTAAGCGCCCTTTTACCATTTACTGCTGCAACAATTACAGGTAATAACCAAACTCTTTGTTGAAGCGGTCATCAAACTGCTGGCGGTCGAAGTGGTGGTTCTGCGGACCAACGCTCTCAATCTTGATCGCCCCCAGCAGCGAGGCGATGCGCCCAATGGTCTTCCACTCCATGCCGTGCATCAGGCCATAGAGCAGACCGGCGCGATAGGCGTCGCCGCAACCGGTCGGGTCAGCGAGCCGGGCGGGCTTGGCGCTAGGAATGTCGATGCGATAGTCCTTGGTATAGATGTATGAACCTTCTCCGCCCAAGGTCACGATCAACGCCTCGACATGCTCGGCAATTTCATGCGGTGTCTTGCCGGTGCGATCCTGCAACAGCTGCATCTCGTAATCGTTCACTGTCACCCAGGTCGCCTGCTCGATGAAGCGCATCAGGTCCGCGCCATCGAACATCGGCAGCCCCTGGCCCGGATCAAAGATGAAGGGGATATCAAGCTCGGCAAACTGTTTGGCGTGGGCAATCATGCCATCACGACCATCGGGCGCAACGATGCCGATCTTCACTCCATTGGCATCAGCCACCTTGTTCTCATGCGAGTAGCTCATCGCCCCCGGATGAAAGGCGGTGATCTGGTTGTCATCCATGTCGGTGGTGATGAAGGCCTGACCGGT
>JAYUTP010000018.1:0-17582 GCA_043755075.1 Tenderia sp. (SeqCode) | reverse complement strand
ATGGCATCCTCCGCCAGCCAGTCACGCAGCCCCAGAAACTCCAGCTCCTCAGGGTCGGCAAGCCGATAGAGATCAAGGTGATAAACCTGCCGTTGTGGCAGTTCATAGGGTTCCACCAACGTATAAGTCGGGCTGCGCACCGCACCGCTATGCCCTAGCGCTGGCAAAAACCCACGCGCCAACGTTGACTTACCCGCCCCCAGCTCTCCCATCAGATAGATGACACAGCTGGGCGGGCAGACCGTGGCCAGCCTCGCCCCCAATGCACGCATGGCGGGATCATTCGCGACACCGAGCGACACTTTATTCATTACCTTCCACCCATTTATTAAGCATGCCATTTTACGCCAATCACCTCACATCAGCGGTGGTTACATTGCCCTGAATGTGACCTATTTCAACTTTTTCGCTGCCCGCCGATACCCAGCCAGACAAAAGGCGCAAAACCACTGACCAATGGTCGTGAACAACCTAATGATCGCCTTAGCAATAGCCGATGTTAAAGATAAGCCCCACAAGAGTCAGGCAAATACATTATGTTCAACCTCGACAAAACGACAACAGTGCACCAACCCAGCAGTGAAGGCGGCTTCACGCTGATAGAGCTGATGGTCACGCTGGCTGTCGCGGCCATCGTGATGACCATGGCAATCCCGAGCTTTACTTCCATGACCAAAAACAGCCGCCTGACCACCCAGACCAACCAACTGGTGACTGCCCTAAATCTGGCCCGCAGCGAGGCCATTAACCGCCGGGTAGCCATTAACGTGGCAGCCATTGATGCCAGCAGCGCCAGCAACGAGTGGGGCAAAGGCTGGCGTGTTGCCACCACTGGCGGAACGACACTACGGGTCTTTCAGTCATTGGAAGGGGGTGCCACCCTCGACAGCACCGGCAACATCGGCACCATTCAATACCTAGCCAATGGCCGGGCCAATGCCACTGATACGTTGACACTCTGCGATGACCGCATCGGCGAGACCGGCCGCCAAGTCACCATATTGCTGACGGGCCGCGTCTCCACCGCTACCGTCGCCTGCCCATAGCCATGATTATGAAACTAAATTCAAAAAAGAAAATGGCCGGTCTCACCATGATTGAGATACTGGTGACGCTGATTGTGCTCTCCATCGGTCTGCTCGGCATGGCGGCGTTGCAGCTCACTGGCCTGCGCAGCGCCAACGGCTCCATCTACCGCACCCAGGCAACCCTGCTGGCCGATGATATAGCGGAACGGATGCGCGCCAACCCCAGTGCCGTGGACGGCAATGCCTTTATGGCCATCAACTCCGCCACTATCAACTGTGCCACTAATCCCAATCCCTATTGCGGTGAATATTACAATGGCACCGCGCTAATCGCCGCACAGAGCTGCACTACGGCGGAGATGGCCACCTACGACATCAACGTCTGGTTCTGTGGAGAGCGCAACTCCGGCGCTCGCCGCGGCGGTGTGCAGGCGTTACTAGCACAGGCGACCGCCACCATCACCTGCACCGATGTGAATCCCTCCGCTGGCGCCGATGCTGACCCATGCACCAATCGTTCATCACGGCACACCATCACACTTGGCTGGAGTGAACTCAATCCTAACCGCAGTGCTGGCGCAGCAGCGACCGTCAACCAAAGCGTAGCGATCACGGTGCAGCCATGAATAATAAAACTTGGGCAAAAGTAGCTCTGCAACATCATCAGCAAGGGCTTACCTTGGTCGAAATCATGGTCGCCCTCGTCATCAGCCTGCTGCTGATGGCGGGTGTGATGCAGGTATTCCTCAGCAATAATGTGTCACACAATCTACAAAATGGTCTCGGCCGCTTGCAGGAGAATGCCCGTGCCGCCATGGACGTACTCTCCCTCGATATCAGCATGGCCGGTTACACAGTCACTGCTGGCTTGATCACCCCATCCACCTTCAAGTACATCGATACTGCCACTACCTTGGATAATGCCACGGCCAATACGGGCCTTGGTTTTACCGTTGCCAATGGCAGAGCCAGCGATAGCATCAACATCAGTTACGAATCCGCCACCGACTGCCTCGGCCAAGCCACTGTCAACTTGACTGTTAATCGTTACTACCTCAACGGCACCAACCTCATGTGCCTTGGCAGCGGCTCCGTCACCCCCGGTATCATCGCCGAGGGGATTGAAAATATGCAGATTCTCTATGGCCAGGACAGTGATAGCGACGGCATCGCCAACCGTTACGTCAATGCCAGCAATATCACCGTGAACGCCAGTGGCATCCCCTCACCGCGGATTGTCAGCGTTCGCATCGCCCTGTTGGTCAGCACTGTTGAAAACAGCGGCGCTACCGACACCGCCACCTACGGGCTACTGAACGTGCCGCCACTCGGCCCACTTAACGACAACCTGCTGCGTAAGGTCTTTAGCCGCACCATCATTTTGCGCAACCCGTAATCCTAAAAGATAGATGAAAAGATAAAAATGAGAGAAAAAATGAATAGCAAAAGCCATCGTTCCCAACAAGGGGTCGTCCTGATCGTCAGCCTGTTGATCCTGCTGGTGCTCTCCATCATTGGCGTCTCGGCCATCTCCAATACCAGCATGCAGGAGCGCATGTCGAACAATTTTCAGCAATCTATGGTGGCCTTTCAAGCCAACGAATCAACCATTATCAAAACCATTATGGATGGGGACAAGAGTCACCACTCATACAGTGAGACCATTAATTCAACGACTGGATTAAGCCCTGACCCACTGAAAAATGCTACTAACGCACCTGTTTTCTCCACCACTACCACGGTTACCTATAACGCCGATCCCTATAACCATCTAAATGGCGTCGCGCTGACAACCACCGAGACCGTCTCCTATCACGATAAAACGAGTGATTGCCCAAGTGGCAGCTCAATGGGTTCAGTTTTCTGCCACAATTTTGAGCTCAAAGCCAGAACCACTATCGCCGCAAATAATGCCGGCCCAACACATGTCCAAGGGGTTGTTCGCCTAGGCCCATAAAATCACCGCGCAACCCGTTAGAGGAATCAACCATGAACCAGCCACTTAATAAAATTGCTATCACCCTGATGCTGATCAGCAGCCTCACTATTCCGCTCACTGCCCACGCCGAACTCATTGCGCAAGAAAATTCGGCAGAGGCCAACAACGTGCGCATCATTTTCACCAACGGGACAGATACCGGTTTGGTGCAGGTGAGTGAGTGTGAGGCTTGCCCGCTCAATCTTAAAATCGATGAACAGACACGCTTTTTTCACAACGGCAAAGAGATCAAGCGCCGCCAAGTTAATTCACTTTTAGGCAAGCCAGCCACCGTCATCTATAGCAAAGATGGCACGCAGGCACACAGAGTTCGTTGGTAAATAGCTGACCTTAATGGAATCACGGCAGCCATCCACAGGTAAGCGAGGCAGATCATGAAAAACACTATGCAATATAAAAAACTCTTCATCCTAACCACCTTATTCATCTTGCTCGCCGGCCAATCGGTGCGCGCCGATGAAACCGAAATTTACCTTGGGTCAAGCTCCACTCCCTCGGTGGTGCGGCCCAACCTGACATTCATTATCGATACCTCAGGCAGTATGGATACCAATGTCACCACCACCACCACCAATGGTACCTACAACCCTGCCACCACCTATGCCGGTAGCTGCAATACCAGCCGTACTTACTGGAGTTCCAATGGCACGCCGCCCAGCTGTAGTAACGGTCCCTACATCGATACCAGCGCCAACAAGTGCGCCGACTCTTCAGCGGCACTCAACAGCAGTGGGTTTTATGTTGGCAAACTGGCGCGCTATCGTGCACGCAGGGGCGGTGATCGCTGGGAGGGCTTAAACAGCTCATTCCCGAGCGAACAAGTTGAATGTCAAGCCGACTGGGGGCTGCATGGGCAGACTAACGCCACCAACCCCTACCCTGCCGATCAGGGCAACGGCGGCCCATGGCGCAGCAACAGCAGCAACGCCATCAACTGGAACAATACCGGCGACACCGTCACTCTTTACCGTGCCAACTATCTCAACTGGCGCGCCAGTGCCGTCACCACCGTCACCAAAACCCGCTTGCAGATTGTGCAAGAGGTATTCAGCAATCTGATGGACAGCATCTCCAACATCAATGTTGCTGTGATACGTTACGACGACAAGAGCCAGGAATTCAACAAGGGCGGCTATTTTGCCATGCCAATGCAACAGCTAACCGACGCTAACCGCGCCAGTTATAAAACAGCGGTCAATAACTTCATCGCCAGTGGCTATACCCCGCTCTCTGAGACCATGTATGAATCCTATCTCTACTATCGCGGCGATAACGTCAAATTCGGCAACAGCACCTCACCAGGCACCAATGTGGCTGGCGTATTAGAACCCACCAATTCCAGCAAATACAAAAGCCCGATTGAGTTTCAGTGCCAAAAGAACTTTGTAATATTACTCACCGATGGCGACCCCACCTATGATACCGATGCCGACACCGCCATCAAAGCATTGCCCGGCTTCTCCACCGTCACTGGCGCAGCCAGCTGCAATGGCAACTGTCTCGATGAGCTGACCCAGTATATGTACACCCAGGATTGCAGCTCATCACTGAGTGATACACAGAAAGTCATCTCCTACGTCATCGGTTTCACCCTGGATCTGCCGCTGCTGCGGGACGCCGCCAATAAAGGGGGCGGAAAATACTACACCGCCGACGATACCACTGGTCTGACCGACGTCTTTACCTCGATACTGACGGAGATCCTGGCCATCAACACCACCTTTATCGCCCCAGCAGTGTCGGTCAACGCCTTCAACCGCTTCAACCATCGTGACGAACTTTACTACGCTCTGTTCCGTCCTAACGCCCGACCCAACTGGGATGGCAATATCAAACGTTACAAACTAGACGGCAATCCACCGATCATCGTCGACAAAAACAACGTCGCAGCGATTGATGCCAACACTGGTTTCTTCAAAGCATCCTCCACCAGCTTCTGGACCGCTGCTGAAGATGCCGACGGCGATGATGTCAGAAAGGGTGGTGCCGCCAGCCGCCTGGCACTGCCACGCAAGATATACACCTATACCGGTGCCACTGCCGCCAACAATGAGTCACTGACAGCCACCACCAATGCCCTGAGCGAAGACAACATTGCCATCACTACCCTCATGCTCGGCAATGCCAGCATGGCTGTGGCTGATCGCACTGCCCTGCTGCAATGGGCCCGCGGGGTTGATCTGTTTGACATAGACAGTGACACCTTTACCAATGACATCCGCCGTTCGATGGGCGATCCGCTCCACACAAAACCGGTGTTAGTCACCTACGGCGGCACCGAGACCGCGCCCGATATGACCCTTTATGCCGGAACCAACGAGGGGTCGCTACACGCCATCAACACCACCAACGGCAACGAACTGTTCGCCTTCATGCCGCAGGAGTTGCTGCCCAATCTCAAGCCGCTCTTTGATGACTCCGCCAGCGTCCCCCACCCTTACGGCCTGGATGGCCCGTTGACCTTGTGGTTCAACGACGTGAACGGCAATGGCCTACTCTATAACTCCAGCAACGTTCTTGATGCTGGCGAGCATGTCTACCTCTATCAAGCCATGCGCCGCGGCGGAAAAAATTACTACGCCCTAGATGTCACCGACCGCGCCTCACCCAAACTCAAATGGGTGATCAAGGGTGGCAGCGGTGTCTTCAGCGAATTGGGGCAGACGTGGTCCTCCGCCACCAAGGCCAAGATCAAGTTCAATGGTGCGGACAGAACCGTTCTGATCTTTGGCGGTGGCTATGACGATGGCCAAGACAGCAATACCACGGCACAGAACGACACCATGGGCCGCGCTGTCTTCATGGTCGATGCCAATACCGGCGCCAAACTCTGGCAGGCGGGCCCCGCTGGCACCGCCAATGGCAGCAACCCCAATTTAGTGATCAGCGGCATGACCAACAGCATTCCCGCCGACATCACCATCTTCGATATAAATGGCGATGGTTATGTCGACCGAATGTACGCAGCTGACATGCGTGGACAACTTTTGAGATTTGATATCAACAAGCTCAATACCGGTGCTGCCAATTTTGCAACCGGTGGGGTTATCGCCCAAATGGGAGATAGCACAGCTGCCGGCAACCGCCGCTTCTACTCGGCCCCGGATATCTCATTCTCAAAACTCAAGACCCATCTCGATATCGCCATTGGCTCTGGCTATCGCGCACATCCATTAAACACGGCCGTTCGTGATGCGTTTTTTGTCATCCGCGATACCAACATTTACAAACCCGCCGTTGATGGCAGTGGCAACCCGGTCTATACCGCCATCACCATGAGTGATCTTTATGATGCGACCAGCAACGTCATTGGCCAAGGAAGTGCTACGGATGTCAGCGCCGCGCAAACCACACTCGCCTCCAAAAAAGGTTGGTATATTTGGCTGCAAGAACCAGCCACCAGCAGTTTTGTAGGTGAAAAATCGCTCTCTAAGTCACTCACCGTCTCTGGAATGGTGATGTTCGGAACCTATACGCCCATTGCAGTCGCCACTGGTGCCTGCTCACCTAGCCAAGGCCGAGCGCTCACTTATGTCCTGAACATCAAAGATGGCACACCAGTATTTGACTTAAACTCATCTGGAGGAGCATTAACCATAGTTGATAGAACACTCAACCTAGTGCGTGGAGGCATCCCGCCAGAGCCATCCTTGATATTCAATAAAGAGAGACCGGTCGTTTTCGTCGGCACCGAAGACATAACTCACAAGCTTGTTTGTGTTACTGATTGTGTTACTGCAAATGGTCAAGATAAAAACAACTGGTGGAAGTTAGAGTCGCCTACCAAGAAATACTGGAGAACCGAGTAACAAAATTGTGATCAACCAGAGGGCCCTGCTATCAGCCGTTTAAGCCACTGATGCAGAGGCCCTCATTAATGGAGAGAGACAAGTGAAGAGCATCGCAAAAGGATTTACTCTGATCGAACTGATGATCACCGTCGCCATCATCGCCATCATCGCGGCCATCGCCTACCCCTCCTATCTGGATCAGGTGAAATCATCGCGGCGCGGTGACGCACAGGGAGTACTGACAAGTTTTGCACTGGCGATGGAACGCTTCTACACCAACAACAATACCTATCTGGGTGCCGCTGGTACCCAGGCGGCCCCCGCCAACAGCGGTGCACCTCGGATATTTGCCAGCGAGGCACCACTGGATGGTGCCACCAAATACTACAACCTCACCATCAAGGCCGGTGCCACACAAAGCACCTACACCTTGGTAGCCACCCCCAAAGGAGTGCAGGCGGGCGATGGAATAATGGAGCTAGACAGCACTGGTGCTAAACGTTGGGATCGTGACAACAGTGGTGGTTTCAGTGCAAGTGAGGCGTGCTGGAGCAAGAGCTGCTGAGCCAAGTGTCATCAATGAGTGGACGGCCCTGCCGCAGTGACCGTGACCCGCCGCAGTTTGGACGTGAGACGGCGAAATGAGGTGCTGTCGATAGTGTCTGTCATGATGATAACAGGCAACATACGACGACGCGATTCAACCTTGAAATTCAGCGCAATCAGCCAAGGGTTAACAAAACTGCTACCCAACAGATGAGCGTGAATAGTTTCCCCGCTGGCACATTGCAACTGCCACTCCTCACCGCCATCCCAGATCAAGCCAATCACCGCGTAATTACCTTTGAGCAACAAATAACGCCGCAGCTGCAACAGCAGACTAGCAACCACCACAGCGGCCACAACAAATTTCAGCCACAATGGCAATGAAAAGGAGAAGAGCCAGAAGAGTGCGCCGCCATGCATGAAGAACAGCGCCGCTATCAACAAAAACGAATGTTTTAAGGTAACCCTAAACGGTATTGCGAATTTTGCGGATGACATTATTGAGACTTAAATCTTCGGGCGGTTGTTGTAACAGCAGGCATTCAAGCAACTCTTGATCCTGCAAATCCAACAGTGTATGAAACTGCTCTTTCTCCTCCGCCAACAGGGCTGGATAAACCTCTTCGACAAAGGGCTGAAGCAGCAGATCAAGCTCCAACATGCCACGGCGGCAACGCCACTTGAGGCGAGCATATTCAATAGCTTCAATATTCATTAAGTGTTGTGTTTCAGCAGCATCTTCTTGATCTCGCCAATCGCCTTGGTAGGGCTCAACCCCTTGGGACAGACGTCGGCGCAGTTCATGATGGTGTGGCAACGGAACAGACTGTATGGCCCCTCGAGTTCATCAAGCCGTTGCTCGGTGGCCTGATCGCGGCTATCCGCAATGAAGCGGTAGGCCTGCAACAGCGCGGCGGGGCCGCGAAATTTATCCGGGTTCCACCAGAACGAGGGGCACGCCGTCGAGCAGCAACCGCAGAGGATGCACTCATAGAGACCATCGAGTTTGTCGCGGTCTTCCGGCGACTGGCGGTATTCGATCTCCGGCTCTGGATCGTGCACGGTGAGGTAAGGTTTAACGGCGCGGTACTGATTAAAAAACTGCGTCATATCGACCACCAGGTCGCGGATCACTGGGCGGCCCGGCAGCGGCCGCACCTCAACGGGCTCCTTCAACGTAGCCACCGGCGTGACACACCCCAATCCATTGGTGCCGTTGATGTTCATGGCGTCGGAACCACACACCCCTTCACCACAGGAGTGACGAAAGGAGAAGCTCTCATCAATAGATTTGATTTTGAGCAACGCATCACGCAGCATCATGCCGGGCGTGGCCTCGATGTCGAACTCCTGCATATAAGGTTGATCGTCGGTTTCTGGATTGTAGCGGTAGATAGAAAAACGCATGGTGATATCTCGCTAGTAAACTCGTGCCTTAGGCGGAAAGGAGTCAACGGTGAGCGGCTTCATGCGCACCGGCTTGTACTCGAGCTTGCGCCCCTCCTTAAAGAAGAGTGTGTGTTTGAGCCAGTGCTCATCGTTGCGCTCAGGGAAATCGATACGCGAGTGAGCACCACGACTCTCCTTGCGGGCATGCGCGGAGACCACGGTGGCAATCGCCACATCCATCAGGTTTTCCAACTCCAACGCCTCGATACGAGCGGTGTTGAAGACCTTGCTGTGATCTTTGAGATAAACATTTTTAAGCCGCGCTTCTAGCTCGAGCATTTTTTTCACCCCCTCAGAGAGCACCTCTTCAGTACGGAAGACTCCGCAGAAAACCTCCATGGTCTTCTTCAACTCTGCCCGCAGTTGCATCACTGATTCACCCTCACCCTTGCGATCCCAGCGCGCCAGACGCGCCATCGCCTGTTCGATACCAGCGCCGCCGCCCCCACTATTCAAAGGACGGTGATAACGATTTTCTTTCATTGTCTCGATGATGTGATTACCCGCAGCGCGACCAAACACCACAATATCAAGCAGCGAATTGCCACCCAAACGATTGGCACCATGCACTGAGACACAGGCGCATTCACCCGCCGCATAGAGCCCAGGCACCACCTCTTCGGCGGTATGGCCAAGCGGCGCCACCACCTGACCAAAACGATTAGTAGGGATGCCCCCCATGGTGTAGTGAGCAGTCGGATAGATCGGAATCGGCTCATTCACCGGGTCAATATTCAAAAAGGTCTGGATGGTCGCTCGAATACCAGGCAGCCGTTTATTGATCACATCAGGACCAAGGTGATCAATCTTAAGCAGCACGTAATCCCCTTCAGGACCACAGCCACGCCCCTCGTTCACCTCGGTCCAGATAGCGCGGCTTACTACGTCACGACTGGCCAGATCCTTAGCGTTGGGGGCGTAACGCTCCATGAAACGCTCGCCATGTTTGTTGAGCAGATAACCGCCTTCACCACGTGCCCCTTCCGTGATCAGCATCCCCTTACCGGCAATGCCACTGGGGTGGAACTGGAAGAACTCCATATCCTGTAACGGAATGCCCGCCCGCAGCGCCATCGCCATGCCATCTCCGGTATTGATGTGGGCGTTGGTATTGGTGCGATAGATTTGTCCCGCTCCGCCGGTGGCGAGCAACGTCGCCTTGGCCTCGATGATCATCAATTCACCCGTCTCAATCTCCATCACCACCGCGCCGAGGGTGTAACCCGCATCATCACGGATCAGATCAATCGCGAAATACTCATCGAAGAAGTGAGTCTTGGCACGGATGTTTTGCTGATAGAGCGAGTGCAGAATAGCGTGGCCGGTACGGTCCGCCGCGGCGCAAGTACGCGCCGCCTGTTCACCACCGAAATTCTGGCTTTGGCCGCCAAAGGGGCGTTGATAAATCTTGCCATTTTCAAGACGCGAAAACGGCACACCGGCATGTTCAAGCTCGACTACCAAACGTGGCGCGGCACGACACATATATTCAACCGCATCCTGGTCAGCAAGATAGTCACTGCCCTTGATGGTGTCGAACATGTGCCAGTGCCAGTTATCCGGCGATACATTAGCAAGTGCGGCATTCATGCCCCCCTGCGCCGCCACGGTGTGAGAGCGCGTCGGAAAGACCTTTGAGACCACTGCCACATGGGCATCAGCCTGCGCCAGTTGCAGCGCTGCGCGCAAACCACCACCACCGGCACCGATCACCAGTGTGTCAAATTTGCGGACAGGAATAGATGATATAACTGCGCTCATGCGCCCCCCGTTAATAAAACACGAACAACCCATAGCGCCATGACCATCAGCCCCAAGGCCAGAATATTCAACAACACCAGTCGCAAAGGAAAGGGCTTGATGTAATCGAGAAAGACATCACGTATGCCGACCCAAGCATGGCTCAGTAACGCCAGAAAAAAGAGTGTGGTGGCCAATGCCATGGGGGTGGAGCGCATCCAGTCATGCCACTCTGCATAAGAGTGTGACGGTGCAATGAGCAACGCGACGATGAAGTAGACCAAAAACGCAGCCATAAAAACTGCACTTAAACGTTGTAATAGCCAAACTTTCATTCCGTTTTCATTCCGATTGCCTTCCAGCTCATAAAAGAATAATCAACGCAATCAACACCCCTATCACACCGCAGATGTTAACAACCATCGCAGTACGGCGGGCAGTGGCCAGATCGACACCCCAATCGATATCAATCAACAGAAAACGGATGCCAGCGAAAAAATGGTGCGCCCCAGCCCAGGCCATCAACAACAACAACAGTTTCATCAATGGCTGATCGTAGAGCATGGCAATCTGTTGATACCCCTCGGGGCCTTGCAACGAGCGGTCAAGCATCCAGATCATTAAGGGTATTGCGAGAAAGAGCAGCACACCCGAAATGCGGTGACCAATGGAGGCCAGTGCTGTGACTGGCTGGCGGATTTTCAGCAGATTCAGATAAACCGGCCTGGACAGATTTTTTTTATTATCCATATCGTCGCTTAAGTTAATGATGTTCCGATAGTAGTCCAATATTACCTCTACGCCAATAGTCGGTTAATATGCCTAACATCTTGAGTATTAAATTTTAGAGAGACGTAAATAATATGAATGCGCTAACAGACCACATCATTGTCAATCTGACCGACACAAGCCTGGTCAAGATTGAAGGGGCCGATGCCCAAACCTTTCTCCACAACCAGTTCACTAACGACCTACGATTGGTGGATGAACAAACCAGCCAGCTCAGCAGCTATTGCAGCCCCAAAGGACGCATCCTGGCGCTGTTCCGTATTTTCAAACACGACAACGCCTACTATATGTTAATGCCCAACACTATCGTCGAGCCCACCATCAAGCGGCTGCGAATGTTTG
This sequence comes from Tenderia sp. (SeqCode), assembly GCA_043755075.1. GTDB lineage: Bacteria > Pseudomonadota > Gammaproteobacteria > Tenderiales > Tenderiaceae > JAKFXL01. The sequence continues at coordinate 5,898 of JAYUTP010000018.1, read as the reverse complement.
TATTGATGTCCAAGGTAATATTCACTGATATCAGCAATGAAGTAGGCCATCTGGGATATTCGGGCCCGGAGAGCGACACACATCTCAAGGCGTTGATGGATGATATTCCGGGCGCTATTGATCGTGTTTGTCATCACAATGGTGTGACGATTATTCGCCTACCAGGTTCGCTGCCACGCTTTGAGTTGTTTGGCTCGAAAGAGCGGCTGGCAACACTGCATCAGGCGTTATCAGTCCACGCCATTGCAGCCAACTATAATCAATGGCAACTGCTCAACATCCATGCCGCCATTCCCACCATCTATCCAGAAAATATTGAGGCCTTTGTGCCGCAGATGGTCAATCTGCAAGCGATCAATGCACTGAATTTCAAGAAGGGCTGCTACCCCGGCCAGGAGATCGTTGCCCGTATGCAGTACCTTGGCAAACTCAAACGGCGCATGTATCTGGCCCATGTCGATACCACTACGCCGCCGCCGCCAGGAGCAGCTCTCGTTGGCCCCAACAATTCGCAGGGCGAAGAACATAAGGTAGGCACCGTGGTCACCGCTCAGCTCAACCCGAGCGGTGGTTGTGACCTACTGGCAGTACTAGAGATTGAAGCCGCCGAGAACAATCTCATTCAACTTGAAAGCGCCAATGGCCCAACGATCAACCTGCTACCACTTCCCTACCCGCTCACTACTTGAGTTCCTGTTAGCCACGCCGATAATAAAATCAGAACAATATTGAGCCGAGGATTGGCCTGTGAAGTCAGAAGATAAATTTATCGCCACATTGATGGATGACATCGCCAAAGGGAGGTTGGATCTACCCACTCTCCCTGAAGTGGCCATGAAGGTACGTAAGGTGGTGGAAGACCCCATGACCAGCGCCGATAAATTAGCCAAGTTAGTCGGTACCGATGCAGCGCTTTCGGCACGACTGCTTCAAGTGGCCAACAGCGTTTTTTTTCGCGGCCTAAACTCAGTTGAAAACGTCCGTACCGCCGTGATTCGTCTTGGTGGTGTCTGCGTGCGTAACGTCGTAGTCAGTTTGGTGATGAATCAACTTTATCAAGCCAAGGCGATGGCCCCGATCAAAAAGGAGTTGCATGGCCTTTGGGCTCACGGCGCCAAAGTCGCTGCTATCAGCCACGTGTTGGCCAAACGCTTTACCAAACTCAATGCCGATGAGGCGATGCTGGCCGGTCTAATTCACGACATCGGCGTTCTGCCAATTTTGAAGCGCGCCTTAGATTTTCCCGACATCCTGGCCGACAAAGAGGCGCTGCAACGCGTTATCGGTCGCATGCATGCCGATATTGGCAAACTGATTTTGGAGGAGTGGCACTTCCCTGCCGAACTGGTCGCCGTCGCGGCCGATCACGAAAATCTGCTACATGATGAATCGCCGCAGGCCAACTATACTGATGTGGTGATTCTCGCCAATCTTCACAGCCACATGGGACAAGCCAACAACAAGTTTGCCGAGATCGACTGGAACACTATTCCAGCCCTAAAGAAACTCGGGCTAACGCCAGAACAGAGCATTGCCTCCATGATAGAGGCGCAGAAAGATATTGCTGAACTACAGAAGCTGTTAATCACTTAGAGCTGCTTCACCTAACAACAGAATTTAATCATTGCAACAGAGAGGCTATGTCGTGTCACTGGAAACCGAACTACTGGCAAAATTTCTCGATGATATCAACCATAACCGCATCGCTCTGCCGATGTTGCCCGAGGTCGCCATGAAGGTCCGGCAGGTGATTGAAGACCCCAGATCAAGCGCCGCCAAGATCGCCGTCACCATCGGTGCCGACCCAGCGCTCTCAACACGTCTACTGCAAGTAGCCAACAGCCCGCTCTATCGTGGTGCGCTCCCAATTGAAAACCTACAAAACGCCATTATCCGACTCGGCAGTATCGTGGTTCGCAACATCGTCACCGGCATTGTCATGGAGCAGCTCTATCAACCGATCAAAAATCCCATGCTCAGTCGCAAGCTCAAGGCGCTCTGGCTGCACAGCACCAAGGTCGCCGCCATCAGCCATGTGATGGCGCGTCAGTACACCAAACTCAAGCCGGATCAGGCGATGCTCGGTGGCCTGATCCATGACATCGGCACCATTCCGGTACTCTCGGAGGCGGCCAACCACCCTGAGCTAATTGCGGATGAAGAGCTATTAAACACAATTGTGCATAAGATCCATAACCTGGTCGGTACCGCCATCCTCGACATGTGGAACTTCCCGCAAGAGCTGATCGAGGTAGTCTCGGAACACGAAGATCTGCAACGCGACTCTGGCGACGCCATCGACTATGTCGATATAGTCACCGTCGCCAATATCCTCAGCTACATCGGCACCCAGCACCGCCTGACCAAAATGGAATGGACCGAAATCCCAGCCTTCAAAAAATTAGGTCTAACGCCGGAACAAAGCATCGCGGCTATGGAAGAGGCCCAGGAAGAAGTGATGTTGATACAAAAGATGTTCAGCGCCTGATTTGATGTAGGCATGAAAAGGCACTAGTGTCTGCTCATCTGAATGTAAAAACAGATCGGATTGATCTGTTTCCATACGGTTGTTACCCACTATATGAACTTAGGCTAATAAAAAATCACGGTGAATATGACGATGAATTTAAAAATTAAGCCTACGTAGCGACCTCAATATAGATGACAATGTACTTTGTGTAACGATGAATGTTGTCGCTCTACAGGATAAGCGGTTCGACACTCCGCCCGCACTTGCGGACAGCGCGGATGGAAATGACACCCTGGCGGTGGATTGAGTGGCGATGGCAGGTCGCCTTCAAGGCGTACTACTGGGTGTTGCGTTACTGCATCGATGGTTGGCACGGCTGCCAGCAACGCTTGGGTGTAGGGGTGTAATGGATTTTGTAATACTTCTGTCACGCTGCCCTGCTCAACAATACGCCCCAAGTACATCACCTGAATCTCATGGGCCAGATAAGCGACCACCGAAATATTATGGGTGATGAATAGATAGGATATCCCCAGCTCATCCTGCAGCTCTTTCAATAGATTGAGTATCTGCGCCTGTACCGAGACATCCAGCGCACTCGTAGGCTCATCGCAGACGATCAGCTTGGGATTGAGCGCTAGGGCGCGGGCGATGCAGATGCGCTGGCGCTGACCACCGGAAAACTCGTGTGGATAGCGATTGCGCATCGTGGCTGAAAGTCCGACCTGCTCCAGCAGCAGATCGACACGCGCACGGCGCTGCTCTTTATCGCCACCCAGCCCCTGCGAGAGCATGCCCTCTTCGATGATATCGCCAACACGCATGCGTGGATTCATGGACGAGTAGGCGTTCTGAAAAATAATCTGAAAATCGCGACGCCGCAGCCGCAACTCAGCACTACTCAACGCCATCAGGTCCTCGCCCTCAAACAATACCTCGCCCGCCGTTGGCCGGTTGAGTTGCAGGATCGCCTTGCCCGCCGTGGTCTTGCCGCAACCGGACTCCCCTACCAACGCCACAGTACGACCACGGGGTATGGTGATATCGATGCCATCCACTGCGTAGAGATAACCGCCAGCACCGCCAAATAGTCCCTTGTGCTGAGGGAAGTGGACCTTGAGCCCTGTCACCGTCAGCAGCGGCTGCGCGGCCACCGGCGCGTGATGTTTTGTCACTGCAGGCTGATAAACCTCCTGCGGCGGCCACTGCGCCAACAAGCTCGGGTCGGCGCGATGACAACGCATTTGATGTTCATCACCGCACGGCAACCACGCTGGCATCTGTTCGCGACAGAGGTCCCAAGCATAATCACAACGCGACTCAAAACGACACGCCTTAAACTGCTGTGCCAACGATGGCACCGCACCACGAATCACGGCTAGCGGCTGATCACGCTTGGCCATAGTGGGCAGCGAGGCGAAAAGCTTCTGACTGTAAGGGTGCTGCGGCGCAGCGAAAAACTGCTCGCGCGTCGCCTGTTCGACAATCTGCCCGGCATACATCACCGCTACATGGTCGGCCACTTCGGCCACCACCCCCAGATCATGGGTGATGAGCAGGATTGCCATGCCGTTTTTGCGCTGCAACTCTTTTAGCAGCTGCAATACCTGCGCCTGAATCGTGACATCTAACGCCGTGGTTGGCTCATCGGCAATCAGCAGATCGGGCTCACCGGCCAGGGCAATGGCAATCATCACCCGCTGCATCATGCCGCCGGAGAGTTGATGCGGATAGTCGTCGATGCGCTGCTGCGGTGAGGGAATCCCCACCGCCTCCAGCAGTTCAATGGCACGGTGGCGCGCGGCACTGCCACGGAGCTGTTGGTGAACGTAGAGCGTCTCAATAATCTGCTGCCCGACCGTCAGCACCGGATTGAGCGAGGTCATCGGCTCCTGAAAGATCATGGCGATCTTCGCGCCACGCAGCTTGCGCATCGCCGCTTCAGGCAGCGCCAATAACTCCTGCCCACAAAAAAGAATACTGCCGCCGGCATTACGTCCTTCCGGTTGTGGCAGCAGACGCATGATGGAGAGCGCGGTCATCGACTTGCCGCAACCCGACTCCCCGAGCAGTGCAAACGTTTCACCACTGCGAATCTCGAAGCTGACACCATCAACGGCGCGCACTTCACGCTCGCCGTGGCCAAAACGTGTCTGCAGATCACTCACCTTAAGCAATACTTTACTCATGGGAACCTCTATAAATTCGATCAAGTCGCGAGTGCCGTCGGGTTACGCTACGCTCTTGTACCCTTTAGGGTGAACCCGACCTACATAATTACTTTTGTTTTAATTTGGAATTGAAATTACTCATCACGACTGCAATCCAAATTTAACCCGAGGAACCGCGGCTAGCAGCTTTTGGGTATAGCTGTGTTGCGGCGCACGACTGACACGGTCGGTCGGTCCCTGTTCGACAATGCGACCGTTGTGCATCACCGCCATCTCGTCACTGACATACTCCACCACACCGATATTGTGGGTGATAAAAAGCAACGTCAGATCGCGCTCGCGGCGCAGCTCTAACAACAGTTGCAGGATCTCCGCCTGCACCGAGACATCCAGCGCGCTGGTCACCTCGTCACAGACAATAAATTTCGGATTGAGCGCCAGGGCGCGGGCGATGCCGACGCGCTGGCGCTGACCGCCAGAGAACTCATGTGGATAGCGCCACAGATGTTCGCCTTTGAGCTGCACCCGCTCAAGAATCTGTTGCGCCAGCACCAGCCGCTCCTCTTTCGACTCACCGATGCCATGCACCTTCATCGGCTCGGTCAGTGTCGCAGCAATCGTCAGGCGCGGATTGAGCGACGACACCGGGTCTTGAAAGATGATCTGCATCTCGCGCCGCAGCGGCTGCATCTCTTTGCGTTGAAATGCCGTGATGTCGCGGCCATCAAAATGGATATTGCCCGCGGTCGGCTCGATGAGCCGCAGGATCGCCCGCCCCAGCGTGCTCTTGCCACACCCGGACTCCCCCACCAGCGCTAGGATTTGCCCCTTGGGAATCTTCAGGTCGATACCATCCACCGCCTTGACGTAATCAACAGTGCGGCGCAGCAGCCCCTTTCTGATTGGGAAGTAGACCTGCAACCCCTGCAACTCCAGCAACGGTGCGTCACCATTGCCATGCTCTGAGTCGTGCACACTCTGCTCGCGTTGCAGATTCTCCGGCAACGATGCCAACAGCTTGCGAGTGTACTCATGTTGCGGCGCATTGATCAGGCGCTGCGTCCTGCCCGACTCCACAATCTGCCCCTGCTTCATCACCGCCAGCCGGTCAGCCATTTGCACTACCACCCCAAAGTCGTGGGTGATAAAGAGAATCGCGGTTCCCTTGCGCTGTTGCAGCTCCTTCATCAAACGCAGAATCTCTGCCTGCACTGTGACATCAAGTGCTGTGGTCGGTTCGTCGGCGATCAGCAGATC
>JAYUTP010000017.1:0-10460 GCA_043755075.1 Tenderia sp. (SeqCode) | reverse complement strand
CCAGGTGATTTCTCCATTGCCATTACTATCCAGGCCAATGGCAAAATCGAGATCACGTAGCGCGATATCCCATTGCCCCTGAACCAGTGGGCCTTCAATTTTCAGAGCAAGGTAGCTGTCACTGGGTTTGTGTGCATAAGCCAAAGAACAGCAGCTGTACAATAGCGCACAGGCTATGAACTTCCATTTTTTGATCACAGTGTTTCCAAAGATTTTGTCAATCGGGTCACTGCACTATCTTGCAGATCAACTTTTTTTAGCCATGCCAGCGCTGGCTGTGCGGCTGCCTTTTCCTTCGCGGCCAATGCTGCTTCCAGAAGAATGCGCAGATCTGCGGGCTCTTTTTGTATTTGCCAATTTTCTTGTGCTAGTTTTAGTGCGCGCGTGGAGTTCTTCATTAAATGTAGTTCAAAACGTGCTTGCTCTCGTTGGTGAACTGTATCACCGCGTAACATCGCCGAATCAAATCGTACTCGTAAAGTATCAATCTGCGCTGTTGCATCGATGTCACCTTTTTCCTTTAGTGCCAGTGCGTATCTCAACAATAAGCCGTCAGCCCGTGTTTTGTCTTTTAGTAAAGCGATTACATCATTGTTGCGACCTTGGTCCAGCAGGAAGTCGGCATAGGCGCCAAATAAATAGCTGTCAGCTACGGTGAGTGATAACGCCTTTTTAAAATGCAGTTCTGCTGCAGTGGTGTCATCCAGCCGCTGTGCCATTTCCGCCAACAGAGTAGAAACCCAAATTTGAATATCGGGTGTGGCCGTGGTGTTATTCTTAAGTTCCGCACTCAGGGCGGTATAACTTTTTTTGGCATCGCCGTTTAAATTGGCGACGTTATATAAACAGGTTTTAAAAATAAGCGTTGGCACTAGTCGATATAACTTTGCACAACTATTTTTTGCTTGCTGATATTCGCCAGTCACTTGCATTATAGTTGCATGCATCAACCATGCCTGCACGTTGTTTTGATCAGTTTTTAAAATTGATGTTAAATCGGTTAGTGATTTTTCAAACTGATGGGTACTTTGCAGTAATGATGCACGAAGCACCAAGACGTCGATAGGGGGATTTTCCATCGTCCACCATGGCGACAGCGCCGCCTGCGCATAACCAAGATAGCGTGGATCGGCATTATTACGTCCGGTATTGATATAGCGCTTAGCTAAATCGGTAGCCAGTGCGAGATTATTCGGTGTGGCGATCAGCTGTGTACGTAGATTATTAAGTTCTCGTTGCGCTGAATCATTACGACTTGGAAGGTTCTCTAGTACTTGATTATCTTTGCTGGGCAAATAAGGGCTGGCTATCGCTGGGGCGAGTATTGTCATCCCTAAGAACAGGCCAGCAGCAATTTTTGCACTGTGCAGGATACTCATTACTAAATCTCCGTAGTATTTCATGTGTTTATTTGTTCAAGCATAGCTTTGCGTAAATATCAGGGCCTGAACTACCTTAATTTAGACCCTGACGACCATAGTCACCGATAATTGATGACCGTGATCACTTACACCTTTGTTTAAATAGAGGTAGGTTCTGAAGTTTCAGATTTGTCCATATTGATAGTCTCAATTGCGGACGGCTCTGAAGCATCGGCCACAGCGACTGGTAATAGCAAAAATGAATTAACTGTTCCGACAACATCTTTCGATACTGGTGGAGTAGTTGAGCTATTACTGCCACAACCATTTACTGCGACTAATAAAATAATCGCCACTAATGAGGTGAAAATTTTCATATTGTTCTCCTTTAAATTTTATAAACTGACGTATTAATTTTGTGGTGAGCCAGCCAAGGGTGTTTTCAGGTATGGGAAGCTAGCATCGAAGAAACTTGAATCGATAAATGCGCCATCAGTAAAATCAAGTGCTCCAGCAGGTGCGTCGTTTGGAACGCATCCGATATTTAGTTTACATAAACGCCCCATCACAACACGCAAAGCAATGTCGACCACATCATCGCCTGGACGACGACCATTCGGGAATCCAGCATTGTCACCGCCAATAACACCAAGGCGATTTTGTACAGAGGATGTTGTCGGTGTGATTGATGTATTCAGTCGTAGCATTTCAGAAGCGACTACGTTGGATGGCTGATTAACGCCATTGATACCAGTCAGGAAAGTGGCAACCAAATCATTCCGTGGGAAGTTGGTAGGGGCGTTAGCTCCAGCCGCGCCAAACAAAACTTCTATCAGTGCTGGCAGCGTAGGATTTGTCACATAATCAATGAACTGACCATCACCAGAAGGTTTGCTGGAGTTAAATTGATCTTTGTCTTTTAAACCTATGACCACCTCATTTACTAATGGCATGCCCAAACGGGAAACCTGTGTCCAAGGGCCGCCTTCCTTTGATGCAGTGCTCTTATTTGGTGTTGGATTGAGCATACGACCTTGGCGCATGCTTGCCGTGGTCCAGGCACCGATTACTGGCTCAGCGCCATTGGTCAAGCACTGGGTGGGAATTTCTAGTTCAATTGCAGTCACGTTTTTATCGGCTAGTGAATCTTTCTCGTCACGTTCAGCGGTTGGGCTGAATGCGGTAGCTGGCGCGGCGATATTAATTAGGTCAAATGTTTCGCCTAAATTGACCACGAAAGAATCTTTGCGCTGACCGACAAACATTTTTCCAGGAACATCGCATCCTGGAATAGTGATGTTATGAACGTGCTGGGCAGCATAAGCTGCATAATTAGGAATTGATTTGTTGCCGATATTGTCGATTGGCTTGTCAAATTCTGTCGCGCCGTCGGAAGCATTTGTTACCATTGATCTTGTACCAGTACGACGATTTCCTTTGACCATCGTTACACTGTAAGTTTCGCGAACGTTGATTCCGGCTGGATTGACTGAATCAATCGCGCCGCCATTGATGGCTAGCGGAATCGATACTTGTTTTCCGCCGACAGTGAATTGCGCATCTTTGTTGGTATTTTTGAATTTAAATTGGAAAGTAAGGTCTTCTTTTGAATCGCCATTGTTATCGATATGGATTTCATACAATGCGTCAGGGTTCATTGTAAAATAATTTGGTCCGCCGTACGCGTCTTGCAGTGGAATGTAGTTGGCAATCAATGTAGTAAAGGCGCCACGGCCAGCCTCGTAACTGGTGAACATGTAGAAATCTGTGCCATCGACTTTGGGTTGGCTGGCGATAAATGGTGCTTCACGATGACTTGATGCCATGGCTGGCGTCGCACCGGCAGCCAACAGAACCGCCGTAACCATGGTGTAACCTAGGGTGCGTTTGAATTGTATTGACATTGTTTGTCCTTAAAAAATTATATGCGGATAATCGCAGGAAATAACGTAACACTAGCGATATGGTTGTGTTACCCCCTTCTTAGTACGGGGTTAATGCGATATTGGATTCAACTTTTTATTTATTTTATTAGGCATATAAAATATGAAAATTAAATATATTAAAGTGTAAGATCAGCGATGTTCGTACCAGCCTTTTTACGGTTGACTTTTTTTACCACCAACAGTGAAATCACCAGCGCGGCGATTGACCAGTGACCACTCTTCACCATCGCACTATCGAAGACGATAATTAACCTTTGCCAGCATTGGCGTGATCATCAATCCCATCGGCAGGTTGACATTGGTGATCTACACTGACCGATGGTTTGAAATAGCTCTAGCAGCTGTTTGCCGCAGGTGATCTCTGTAATGATGCAGAGAAATACCCATAAAGTCAGATAGCGTTCGCACAGATTCATCGGCGCGAAGTTATTGGTGACTTCAATTTGAGTAGATATGAGGAAACCAGCGGAGACCCGTGGTTGAGCTTGAAAACGGCCGCCATTGTCGACGGCCATTGTTAGATGGAAATAGTGGTTACGGCAACAGGACGCCGATGCGGTCGAGTTCAGCCTTGAAGCGAACTGGATCGTTCTGTAACTCTGTCAGCGGCAGGGCCATGAACTGTTTGATCCGGTGGCGCAGGATGCAATAGGCGGTCATGAAGGCGACGTCGATCTCGGTATCCGTGCCAGTGGCGTGGGCCGGGTCTTCAACGCCCCAGTGGCTGCGTAGCACCGGCCTGAGATAGACGGGGCAGGTTTCGCCTGCCGCGCTGCCGCAGACGGTGACAACAATGTCGGGGGTTTGGGGCAGGTCGTTCCACGACTTGCTGTGATAGCCCTCGGTCGAGATTTCCTCGCGCTTCAGCAGCGCCAGAGAACGCGGATGTACCTGGCCAGTCGGTTTGCTGCCAGCGCTCATTGCGCTCCAGCCTGCTGGTGCAAGGTGGTTGAAAGTGGCCTCGGCTAGGATTGAACGGCACGAGTTACCGGTACATAAAAATAACATATTCATTATTCAGGCACTTCCTTGGATGGGTGAAATGGGGTTGCACTCTCGCAACAACGGATGCCACAAGCAAGCCAATACACGGTGCTGGGTTTCCACGCGGCACACTTTGAGCCTAACCTTTGAGTGCCTGCCGCACCACGTACGGCAGGATGCCGCCATGGCGCAGATAATCAACCTCGGTGGCAGTGTCGACACAGGCCGTGACCAGGAAGGTAATAACGCGGCCATCGCTGGCAGTGGCCTGGACCCGCAGCCGTTGTCCCGGCTTCAGCTCTGTAATCCCTTCGATGTTGAACAGCTCGCCGCCCGTTAAGCCCAGGCTGGCGGCCGTTTTGTTGTGCAGATAGTGCAGCGGCAGGATACCCATGCCGACCAGATTGCTACGGTGAATGCGTTCAAAACTTTCGGCGATGACGGCGCGGATGCCGAGCAGCTTTGGCCCTTTGGCGGCCCAGTCGCGGGAGGAGCCGGTGCCGTACTCTTTGCCGCCCAATACGATCAGCGGCGTACCTTCGTCCTGATAACGCGTGGCGGCGGCATGGATCGACAACGGTTCATTGCTGGGGAAGTGACGGGTGGCGCTGCCTTCACTGCCGGGCACCAGCAGGTTACGCAACCGTGGATTGGCGAAGGTGCCACGGACCATCACCTCGTGGTTGCCGCGACGGGCGCCGTAGGCGTTGAAGTCGCTGGCAGCGATGCCATGAGCGAGCAGATACTGCCCGGCGGGGCTGTCGTGGTTGATGGAACCCGCTGGGGAGATGTGGTCGGTGGTGATCGAGTCACCCAGCATCACCAGCACTCGCGCCCCATGGATCTCCGTCAGCCCTGGCGGGGTGAGTTTCATGTCGTGGAAGAAGGGCGGTTCTTTGATGTAGCTGGATTCTGGCTGCCAGTCGTAGAGTTCGCCGTCGTGGATGGGTAGGCTGTTCCAGCGTTCATCGCCAGCGAAGATCTGGCTGTAGAGGCGGCGAAATTGCTCCGGGGTGAGATGGCGCTGTAGCAGTTGTTCAATCTCATCAACGCCCGGCCAGAGTTCGTGCAGGTAGACCGGCTCGCCGTTGGGGTCGACGCCCAGTGGATCTTTGGTCAGATCCATATTGAGATTGCCGGCCAGGGCGTAGGCCACCACCAGCGGCGGCGAGGCGAGGTAGTTGCTGCGCACCAGCGGATTGACCCGCCCTTCGAAGTTGCGGTTGCCGGAGAGCACCGCCGCGACATTCAGATCCCCTTCGCGGATGGCGTGGCTGACATGGTCGGGCAGCTGGCCGCTGTTGCCGATGCAGGTGGTGCAGCCGTAGCCGACCAGATGAAAGCGCAGCGCCTCCAGATAGGGTGTCAGCCCGGCACTGGTGAGGTAGTCGGTGACGACGCGCGAGCCGGGGGCGAGGCTGGTCTTGACCCATGGTTTGATCTGCAAGCCGCGTTTCACGGCATTGCGCGCCAGCAGTCCGGCGGCCACCATCAGCGCCGGGTTGGAGGTGTTGGTGCAGGAGGTGATGGCGGCGATCACCACCGAGCCGTGGCAGAGGTTATAAGCAACGCCGTCGGGCTGGCGCACCGGCACACTGAGATTGAAGAGCTGGCTTTCGCTTGTTCTCTTGTGATCCAGCTCGGGTGCCAGCGGATAACTGCCACCCTCACTGAGCCAGGAGTCCTTCTGAGTCTTGTCGAACCTTTTACCACTGCGCTCGATATGGCTCACCAGTGCCTGGCGGAATGAGCCGCGCACGGCAGGCAGGGGGACGCGATCCTGAGGTCGCGCTGGTCCAGCCAGACAGGGTTCGACGCCGCCCAGATCAAACGCGATCACCTCACTGTAATTGGCCTCGATCTGGCCGCTGAAGTGCCACATCCCCTGGGCATGGTAGTAGGCCTCCGCTAACTCGGCCTGTTCGGTGCGGCCGGTCAGGCGCAGGTAGTCGATGGTGCGGGCATCGACGGGAAAGAGGCCGCAGGTAGCGCCATACTCCGGCGCCATATTGGCAATCGTGGCGCGGTCGGCCAGACTCAGTTCCACCAGACCGGGGCCGTAAAATTCGACAAAGGCGCCCACCACGCCATGTTTACGCAGCCGCTCGGTGAGTGTGAGCACGATGTCAGTGGCGGTCACACCAACCTCGGGCTGGCCGCTCAGGCGCACCCCCACCACGGGCGGGATCAGCATGGCGCTGGGCTGGCCCAGCAGCGCCGCCTCCGCCTCGATGCCACCCACGCCCCAGCCCAACACCCCCAGACCGTTGATCATGGTGGTGTGGGAGTCGGTGCCGATGAGGCTGTCCGGGTAGACCCACCACTGGCCATCGATTTCGCTGCTCATGGCCAGCGTCGCCAGAGATTCGAGATTAACCTGATGCACGATGCCACTGCCCGGCGGCACCACGCGGAAGTTGCGGAAGGTCTGTTGCCCCCACTTGAGGAATTGGTAACGCTCATAGTTGCGTTCAAACTCCAGCGTTGTATTGGCCGGAAAGGCGCTGCTGCTGCCGTAGTGGTCCACCTGCACCGAATGGTCGATCACCAGATCGGCCTGGATGAAGGGGTTGATGCGGGCGGCGTCGCCGCCGAGCCGTTGCACCGCGCCACGCATCGCGGCCAAGTCGGCCACGGCGGGCACGCCGGTAAAGTCCTGCAACAGCACCCGCACCGGCATGAAGAGAATCTCCTGTTCCGGCACGGAGCGGGGATTCCACTGGATCAGCTTTTCAATGGTTTCGCGCGTGACGTTAATCCCATCCTCATGGCGTAGCAGGTTCTCCAGCAGCAGCTTGATGGCAAAGGGCAGCCGCTCCAGATTTAGATAGCCCGCCTCCGCCAGCTCCGCCAGGGAGTGGTAGTGGTAACCCTTGCGTTTGACGGTGAGGGTTTTCTGGGTGCCGAAGCTGTTCAGATGGGTGCGGGCCATGGCGCTTCCGTGAAGTTGATATGTTTTGGCTAATTAATAGCTGGGTTGATTGTTACAGCATACCCAAAAAAACAGAGTAGTTGAAATGGGGTGGGGTTTGGTTCAGCTCAAGCAGGAATCATGGATTCTGAGTGTTTTTGTTGCTGAAAATGGTGTGCTGAACAATTTACTTCGTTCTCTAACATTTATGATGGTTGTACCGATATCACTAACGCTGTTCGGGCATTCTGAATGAGCGGTGCCTGTTCCATAACAGGTTCGAAGCTAAGATTGTCCGAACCAAGAGTTTATTGGCCTCGTTTTTTGGTTTGCTGAATAGCTGCTGTCCTACTGGGGTTGACCAGGATGAAAATTGCTCAAAAAATCTACCTGTTGTTGATTATAAGTGTGATGGTAATGGTGGTAGCGTTGTCCTATGCATGGGTAAAACTGGGTGTGGTTCAGAATGGGGTTTCTGAAATCTCCGATCAAAATATTCCCCTCGGTGCGGTGTTAGGGGATGCCACGATCGCGCAATTGCGCCAAGCGGTGAATATTCAGGAGGTGGTGCGTGCTGCCGGGCTCCACCATGATCAAGCAGTACGCGATGCCATGGTGCTCTTTAAAGAACGTAATGAAGAGGCGCGCATTGCGCTTAAGTCTGGACAAGAGCTTTTGACCGTTGTACTTAGGCATACTAAAGAGGGTTCGGCAAAGGAGGTGTTTCAAGGAGTGGCCCTCCGACTTGATGAGTTGGCATCTATGCGGGCAGTCTATGAGATTGATGCCGGAAGGGTATTGTCACAGGCCGGTGAGGGTGACGCAGCGGCTGCGCTCGTTGGCCTTGAGGCGCTAACGGAAACACAGCGTGCGCTCTACCGTGGCTTGAATGACCTTACTAATCAGACTGATAAAATTTCCCTGAACACGTCACAAGTTGTGGCAGCGGCACAGCGCAGCGCCATGACAGGAATGATGATTACGGGCGTAATTGGCATGGTGTTGGTGATTGTGATTGGACTCCGGATCGCCATGGCTATTCAACGTTCGCTAGCGCAGACCAACGAGGTGATTGGCCGCATTACCCAGCGCAATGATTTAACGCTACGAATAGTCGAAGGCAAGGATGAGCTGGGTGAGATGGGAGCGAATCTCAACCGGATGTTTGATGCCTTTCGCCACATCTTGCATGACCTGGCGGCGGCAGCAACGCAGCTGGCGGCCGCCTCGGAGGAGCTGGCGGCGGTGACGGAAGAGTCCAGTGCTGGCATTCAGCGGCAGCGCTCCGAGACCGAACAGGTGGCGAGCGCCATGAATGAGATGAGTACCTCTATGCAGGAAGTGGCGGGTAATAGCGCCGCTGCCGCGCAGGCGGTGGCGACTGCCGACCGCGATGCCATCAGCGGGAGGCAAGTGGTATCGCAATCGATCCAGGCGATAAGGCTGCTAGCGGGCGAGGTTGAAAAGGCCGCTGGGGTGATTAATGAACTGGCCGCCGACAGTCAGAGCATTGGTTCGGTGCTAGAGGTGATCAAAGGCATTGCCGATCAGACCAACCTGCTGGCACTCAATGCCGCGATTGAAGCAGCACGTGCCGGTGAACAGGGCCGTGGTTTTGCGGTGGTCGCCGATGAGGTGCGCACCCTGGCGAAACGAACTCAGGAGTCCACCGCCGAAATCCAGCAGACCATCACTCGGTTACAGGGGCGGGCCAACTCCGCTGTCACCGTCATGGATGGTGGCAAGCGTCAGGCTGAACAGAGTGTGGAGACGGCCGCCAAGGCCGATGCGTCACTCGGTGCCATCACCAAATCAGTGGCCACCATCAATGATATGACCACCATGATCGCCAGCGCCTCAGAGGAGCAGAGCGCCGTGGCAGAAGAGATCAACCGCAGCCTTACCTCCATCAGCGATGTTGCCAGTGAAGTCAGCGAAGCCGCGCACCAGACCGCTAAATCCGGCAATGATATCGCCAAGTTGGCCAGTAACCTTCAAAGCATGGTGGCGCGTTTCAAGGTTTGATGGCATCGCCCAGTGGTTCAACAAAAGGCCCCGAAGTACAGGGCCTTTTTTATTCAGGGGGGGATATCAACAGACGATCCTGCACAGCATCAAAACTGATACGACAGCCGGGTGTTATAACTGGTATCTGTAGTGTCGATGCCTTGCGGCGGACGGCTATCGTGGGTGATATCCAGTGACAGCTTGAGACTCAAACTATCAGTCATCTTTACCGCTAGCCCCGCCTGCTCAAGGGCGCGAAAATCACCGGCATCGCTCAAGCGCGGCTGGTAATAGGTGGTGCTGACCAAGTTCAGCTGGTTGTTGAGCTTGTGTTTGTAAACCACGTAGAGATTGGCGCGACCAAACGCCTCAGTGCCGTGGTCGGTCAGAGTGCTACGTTGATCCAGCGTCTCGCGTGACCAATAAGCACCAATGCCGAGATAAAGCCCCAGCTGCTTAGGCGTTTCGGCCAGAGTAATACGCAGGCCACCCCCCAGCAAACCACGGAAGGACAACCGGGCAAACTCATTTTTCTCTGCCTGGACAAACGCCTCCCAAGCACGACTAGGCTGAAACTGCACCACATGACGCCCATGAATAAAACTCTTATTAGTATTGGCGACGTTACGCACCTCGCCGTAGTCATAAGAGGCGACGATAAAGTTGGTCACCGTGTCGTGATTATTCTGAAGGCGGCCATTGATGCCGTACTCATCCTTAACGGTATTACCACGTTTGCCATTGAGTCGGAGATCGAGATTGCCGCTGATGCCAGGCTCAGCTGGACCAACACGCATATTCTCGACGTTAACGATGGCACTGGCCGGTAAGGCGTAACAGCCAATCAGGATGATCAAAGCGGTATTAATAGAAGTAGAGTTTTTCATGGGATAAATTTTTCTTGCCGACAAAAGGTTTTTATTGATGGCTTCAGGCAGCCCTAACAAATACGTTGGCCCCGAATAAATGCAGTAGTGATAGCGGCTATTTTTCAGGGGGGGATTAGCGTAGGAGTTTAGACGGTTTTTACTCTGACTCCAAACCAATATTTGTGTAAAAGAGTGGATAGAACGCCGTTTGAGAACCATCAATAGATGGAGGTTGATGTTGTGCTGGGCGTGGGTTTTTGTACCACCATCATTTTCATTCGTATCGTAGGTCCGATTAGCGCAGCGTAATCGGACGCATGTTAATCACCACCCTCAACGGTCATCACGGGATCAGCGCACCAATCCAACGGGTAGATGCCCA
>JAYUTP010000016.1:0-2595 GCA_043755075.1 Tenderia sp. (SeqCode) | reverse complement strand
CGCTTTTGCAGATAGCGGACCCGGCGGTCGATCTCACGCAGCTCTTTTTTGCGATAAATGTATTCGGCATTTTCCGAGCGGTCGCCTTCGGCGGCGGCGGCGGTGAGATGTTTGGTGACGTCGTGGCGGCGTTTCCAGAGCGCGTCGAACTCGGTCTGCAACGTCTCATACCCTTCGGGGGTGATGTAGGGTGAGGACTTTGGTTGAGGTGGTAGGTAACGGATCATGGCGACTTTTTTGGCTGATAATAGAGTAAAATTATAAACATTTCGCAACAGGAATAATGTGCAACATGTCCGAGATAAACAATCAACTGACAGATCTGTTGTTGCAGATCGAAGCTGAACTGCGCCGTCAGGAACTTTGGGAAGTTACCATGCCCTCCTCTGCCGCACTGATGAACACTACGCCGTTCTGTGCGGATACGCTCCATTTCAATCAATGGCTGCAATGGCTGTTTGTGCCGCGCATGAAGATGATTCTGGAGCAAGCACTGCCATTGCCGCAGCAGTGCGATATCCACACCTACGTCGAGCTACAGTGTCACGGTGACTGTGGCACTTTGTTGCAGCTCATCAAACGCTTTGATGAGCTGGTGGTGCGCGGCGCGGCAGCGGAGCGCGAAACCAAGGTGCGCCACTGACCTGTAGGGCGGTCGTTGCTTTAATTGGTGTCGCGGA
This sequence comes from Tenderia sp. (SeqCode), assembly GCA_043755075.1. Lineage (GTDB taxonomy): Bacteria > Pseudomonadota > Gammaproteobacteria > Tenderiales > Tenderiaceae > JAKFXL01. Next base: position 1,915 of record JAYUTP010000016.1, on the reverse strand, counting down.
TCGCGAACGACAACGCCTCGCCAGCAAAGTCATCGAGACAGAAGACACTGTGCCAGCAACACTCATTAATATTTGTTTGTGGTAGCAGGATAATGTCGCCGGGGTTGAGGATGTAGGTGTGGCCATGGTCGCTGAGCTGTTGGTGGAACGACGGGCAGCGGTTGATCAGCCACTCCAGCGCTTCGTTGTCGCTGTCGTCGAGCCCGAGGTTGAGCTGACTGCGATCGGCGGCGATGGCGATCAGCTCCTTGACGCTGCTGGCGTCGGGCAGCAGCTGTTGCAAGGCGGTGTAGTTTTGTTTGTTGGCGACAAACGTCTGCACCTCGTCCATTAAATCGCTTTTGGAGCAGGTGACCCAACCGGTGCGGCCGCGCAGCTGGGCGAAGACAACGCCGAGGTGGCCGCGTTCCACATCCTGATGAAATTGAGCGCCACCGTTAGGGGCGTTGAAGTAGATAATCCGTTCGACGTAGGCAAGCTGGCGAATATTGAGCACCTCGCAGAGCTGCCGTGCGAGTTTTTTATCGCTGCTGATGATGGCTGATTCGGGAAAGATCGCCTCGGTCAGTTCGCCAGCATAGCCCTGCCGTTCGGGGTCGGCGGCGACATCTTCATAGCCAGCGATGCCAAAGGAGAAGCGAAATCTCAATGAGACGTCGTCATCTTCGTAAGAGAGCCAGGAACATTTGCTCCAGAGGTTTTCGCCGATGATCTCGTCCCCGTCCATGACATCAAACTCAATCGTCTCGATCTCTTGTTGGTCGCCCTCGTCAGAGGTGGCGGCGAGCATCTCGAAGCGCGGCTGTAGCCGTTGGCTATAGTGCTCCTCTTCCAGTAAGTCGGCAGGGCTTTCGCCCGCAGCGATGCGCTCCATCAGCTGCTGGGACTGTGTGATCTCATTTACATAGTTGGGGATAGCGGCAGTGCAATGACCGGGCAGCACGCAGGGGGCCGATCGGCTCCAGGCGCTACGCATTGTGTTGCGTGGCTCGTTGTTGTTCTGTTTTGATGCGGCGGCAATCCAACCGAACGTGATACCACGTCGTCGCAGCAGCATCACCTCTCCCAGCCCCTGCGCAGTAGCGGAGGCCTGGACGCTTACCTGGTCGCTGTCGGGGCCAGCGATATAGCGGGCACGATTAGTGAGAGGGGAGGTATTGCTGTTACTGCTCATGGTAATTTTTCGCTGGCTGGATTGAGGTCGCCAATAATACTCTTTTCTTAACTAATATCTGGTGAATAGCTAAAAAATTTCAATAAATCCCAATGTTAATACTGGGTTTCAGCTGTTTTTACTTGGTGTCGATTTACTTGGCAATTTCCCACGATTAACATTTCTGGGGACTTCAAAAGAACAGACCTCACTAGCCTTCTGGATATTTGATACACCTTTGAGTGCTATTTCATTCTACTCACTTCGTTTCATTTGATTTTCCATAGGTCTAACGAGGCTGTAGAAAAACCCAAAATAAACGCCATAATCCTACCCCAGCCATTAATTGGATTATTTTCATCGCCATTTAATTCAGTTAATTAAATCTCATTACTGATCATCTTTTCGTGGTCAGGATAGGTTGTAAGGTATGTTGTTCCTGGCCTGATCCAAAGACGTGTGCATCAGTAATGATCTGGTGTTTTTTGTCCACGGAGGCCACGCCGTTATAGCCTTGGATTGTGCCCTTACTGGTGGTCATCTTGGCGCTTTCATTATCGGTGATATTGCTTTTCACTTCCTTGCCAGTGTTGCCATGGCCTATACGTGGGGTGTTGTTTTTTAGAAAATTATCAATATTTTCGAATGCGTCTGTCAGTGTTTTTACGGCCTGTTGGCTACGTTTCATGCGCTCATCACCCCGGCTGGAGTGTGCGTCGGTGTTTTTGTGCTCATCCATGTGGTGTCTGATTTGGCGTTTTA
>JAYUTP010000015.1:0-6820 GCA_043755075.1 Tenderia sp. (SeqCode) | reverse complement strand
GATATCCGTCTGCCGCAAGGGTTTGTGCCGCGGGCAGTTCTGGTGGAGATCTCTTCAGCGGGGCGCAAATCTATTAGCAAGACCTTTCCCTGGAGTATTCAGGGTTGATATGGTTGCAGTACTATTGATAGTTGTCTGTGTTTTCAAACGTTTTGAACGAGTGGGCGACATAAGATGGTAGGGGCAGGGATGCAGAAAAGGGTGAAATGACGGGGCTTCTGACCGATAACCCTTGAGTATTAATAGAACGCTTATCAAACACGGAGTAATTGTGACCCATGTTTTCACGCAATAGAAATAAACGTAAGGCCGTCAAGATCGATTCGTTGATCGGCCATAATACCGAGTTGAATGGCAACGTAGTCTTTAGCGGCGGGCTCCATGTCGATGGCAAAATCAAAGGCAATGTCCTTGCTCACGAGCCATCGTCGTTGCTGACATTGAGCGAGCACGGGGTGGTGGAGGGTGAAGTACGGGTGCCCAATATTATTCTGAATGGGACCGTGATCGGTGATGTTTATGCGAGTGAGCGCGTCGAGCTAGCGATTAATGCCAAGATTACCGGCAATGTTTATTACAATCTTATCGAGATGGTGATGGGAGCCGAGGTCAATGGCAGCCTGGTTCATCAAGTCGAAGGCGGTTCTGTTGACGAGGTGATGCCAACGGGGGCTGCCGCTGATACCTGAGTCATTTTATTGGTTATTGTTATGAGCTATACTGAGTCTAATTCTGAGCGATTTAATTAAGGTTGATGGTGGTGAATATGAGCACAGCAGCAGTTTCTGAAGCAACAGAGTCACTGGTTATCTTTACTGATAGTGCTGTCAGCAAGGTTAGAGAGCTGATTCAGGACGAGGGTAATCCCGAGCTGAAATTACGTATTTATATTACGGGGGGTGGTTGTTCCGGTTTTCAGTACGGCTTCACTTTCGATGAAAATGTTAATGATGGTGACACGGTGGTGGAGAAAGACGGGGTCAGTCTATTGGTTGATCCGATGAGCTTTCAGTACTTAACTGGGGCCGAGATCGATTACAGCGAAGGGTTGGAAGGATCGCACTTCGTGATTCGTAATCCCCAGGCAACGACTACCTGTGGTTGTGGTTCCTCCTTCTCGGTATAATTCGGCACAGAGTTTCTCTTAACAAAACGCCGCCGTATCTCTAGATACGGCGGCGTTTTTGTTTTTGGGGTTAGGCGGGGTAGATAGCGCCAAGGACTACCGCATGGCGGGCGCCAGTGGCCTCAGGCAGATTGCCTGGTTTCCCCTCCAGTGTCTGCTTGGCGAGCCAAGCGAAGGCGGCAGCTTCCACCCAAGTGGGCTTTAATCCTAGTACTTCTGTGCTGTTGATCTGGATCTTGCTGAGCCGCTTGTTCAGACCATCCATTATTACAGGGTTGTAGGCACCGCCACCACAAACAAACAGCTCCTCGGTTCTATTCGCATGCCCCTCTATGGCGCGGGCAATGGTCTCGACAGTAAGTTGGGCCAATGTTGCCTGGATGTTTTCGGGGCGCTCTTCAATGAGGTGCTGTGCCAGCCACGCGAGATTGAAGAGTTCGCGGCCGCTACTTTTGGGCGGCGGGGCGGCAAAAAATGGCTCTTCCAGTAACTGTCCCAGAAGCTTTTGGTTGATGTTGCCGCTGGCGGCCCAACGTCCATTCCGATCCATGGGTTGATTCAGGTGCTGTCGCGCCCAGGCATCTAACAACGTGTTGCCAGGGCCGATATCAAATCCTAAAACCGGTTGTTGCGGATTAGCGGGCAGTACCGTGATATTGGCAATTCCACCGATATTGAGTACCACCCGGTTGTGGTCGGAGGAGCGAAATAACGCATTGTGAAATGCCGGAACCAGTGGCGCCCCTTGTCCGCCCGCCGCCATGTCGCGGCGGCGAAAGTCGGCGATGGTAGTGATACCAGTGCGTTCAGCAATAATGTTGGGATTGCCGATTTGCAGGGTGAACGGGGTGGCGTGGCGCGGGGCATGGAAAACCGTTTGGCCATGACTGCCGATGGCGCGTATCTGGCTGGGGGCGAATTTATCGGCTAACAGCTGTTGGACGGCCTCAGCAAATAGTTGTCCTATTGCCACATCCAATTCCCCGAGCTGGTGGATATCATGCTCGGTGTGGGTGACAAAGTGTTCCAGTTGTTGCCGCGTCTCTTGAGGCAGTGGTTGTGTGTGAGTAGCGATTAACGCCATGCCTGTATCAGAAAAATCCACCAAGGCCGCATCAACAGCATCCATGCTGGTGCCTGACATCAGGCCGATGAAGTAGGCCATGGTTTAGCGGTTGGCCAAGGAAAGTTTGCTTTGTGTCAGCAGGCTAAGACTGCTTAGCAACGGAGTGGCCTTGGATTTGAAGTCGGCAATATAGCTTTTGGGCAGTGGCTGGGCATCGGGCAGCGCCACGGTCAATGGGTTGCGGTGGACGCCATTAACCAGGAACTCATAGTGCAGATGCGGGCCGCTGGCGAGCCCTGACCTACCGACATAGCCGATGACCTGGCCTTGGCGTACCCGGCTGCCAGTTTGAAGGCCGCGGGCGAAGGCCGACATGTGACCATAAAGGGTGCTGTAGGTGGCACCATGCTGGACGATCACCACATTGCCATAACCACCCTTAACACCACGGAAGGTGATTTTGCCATCTCCCGTGGATTTGATGGGGGTGCCCGTGGGCGCAGCATAGTCCACCCCTTTGTGGGCGCGAATTTTGTTCAGGATGGGGTGTAGTCGCCCCATGCTGAAACCAGAGCTGATGCGTGAAAAATCGACCGGTGTGCGTAAAAATGCCTTGCGTAGGCTGTGGCCCTTGGCGTTGTAATATTCGCTGTGGCCTTGGTCATCGGTGTAGCGAATGGCGTTGAATGTCTCGCCGCGATTGGTGAACGAGGCGGCGATGATCTTGCCATCGCGCACTTTTTCGCCATTCAAGTAAATCTCTTCATGGATTACGGCAAAGCTGTCGCCGCGGCGAATGTCCAGGGCAAAGTCGATATCCCAGCCAAATATGCCGGCCAGTTCCATGGTCAGTCTGTCAGAGAGCCCAATCGATTGTGCGGTGAGGAAGAGGGAGTCTTTGATGATCCCGGCGCTTTGCGCCGTACGTGTCTCCAATGGTTTTTCAATGATCTTGCTCTCAAAGCTATCTCCGGTGCGAACCATGTGCAGGCTGTGGGTGAGGTCGTAGTCATAGACCAGCTCGGCGAGGGTGTCATCGTTGATGCGCAGCTTGAGCTGTTCGCCTGGGTGGAGGCGCTTCAGGGGCGCGATGGCGATTTGGTCTGAGGTGACCTTGAGCAGCTCCTGTGCGCTCAGGCCACTGCGGTCAAACAGGGTGGACAGGCTGTCACCGGAGCGGATCTCGGCATTAAACCAGTTGCCTACCTCTTCTTCGACGTGGGTGGTCGCAAGAGTGGGTTGCGGAACATTCTGAATGGATGGAATTTCCAGTGCAATCGGAACCTCATCCGGCAGCATATATTGAGCGTCTGAGCTGGGTACGCGGATAGCGGCGGCATCATCAGGTACCAGGCTGAAGGCAATGCCTAACACGGTGATGCCAACCAGCAGCAGGCTCCAATGCAAATGTTTGTCGATCATGCCGTTAATGATCGGTCGGATGCGGTTAACACTGAAGCCTGTTTTTTTTGAACTTCCTGTCAGGCTCATTCAAAATCCCTTTTATATTAATGTGTTGGCAGTGCAGCAGGGCTCAACTTGTAAAAGTCGGCCATTCTGTTCAAAGTGTGACGCCAATCCCACTTATAATATGCACTTCATCGATGTGACAGTATAACTTCATCTTTAGAGCAGAGGAACAGGATGGTTGGAGCAATAGAGCAGCTTGAGCTCATCAAGCGTGGCGCAGATGAAGTTTTGCGCGAAGAAGAGCTGGTTGAACGACTCAAAAGTGGGCGCTCCTTGCGGGTTAAGGCTGGGTTTGACCCGACTGCCCCTGATTTGCACCTTGGTCATACGGTACTGATCAACAAGCTGCGTCAGTTTCAGGAGCTGGGGCATGAGGTGATGTTCCTGATTGGTGACTTCACTGGCATGATCGGTGACCCCACCGGCAAAAACGTCACGCGTAAGCCACTGACCCGTGATGAGGTGATCGAGAACGCGCGCAGCTACGAACAGCAAATCTTCAAAATCCTCGATCCCGAAAAGACCCTAGTCATGTTCAACTCCAGTTGGATGGGGGCGATGAGCGCGGCCGATCTGATCCAGTTGGCCGCCAAACACACGGTGGCCCGGATGCTGGAGCGCGATGACTTCAGTAAACGTTATAGCAGCGGGCAGCCCATCGCCATCCATGAGTTTATCTACCCGCTGGTACAGGGCTACGACTCGGTGGCCATGAAGGCGGATATTGAACTGGGTGGAACCGATCAAAAATTCAATCTGTTGGTGGGGCGTCAGTTGCAGGAGGCTCACGGCCAGAAACCCCAAGTGGTCATGACCATGCCGATTCTTGAGGGGTTGGATGGCGTGCAGAAGATGTCCAAGTCACTCAATAACTACATCGGGATCGCCGATCCCGCCGACGAGATGTTTGGCAAGCTGATGTCCATCTCCGATGAGCTGATGTGGCGTTACTTCGAGCTGCTGAGCTCCCGCCCCTGGTCTGAGATTGAGACACTCAAACGCCAAGTGGCAGAGGGAATGAATCCCCGCGACGTCAAATTCCAGTTGGCCGAAGAGATCATTACCCGTTTCCACGATAAGAGTGCCGCACACAAGGCCCAAGAAAACTTCATCGCCCGGTTCCAAAAAGGTGCGATTCCAGATGAGATGGAAGAGCACCAATTGACAGCCCCCGGCGGCAAGCTCGGCATCGCCTCTCTGCTTAAAGAAGCGGGCCTGACGCCCAGCACCTCCGAGGCGATGCGCATGATTAAACAGGGCGCGGTTAAGATTGATGGTGAGCGGGTTGAGGATCATGGCTTGGATATTTTGCAGGGCAGTTCGCACGTCTATCAGGTCGGCAAGCGGCGCTTTGCCCGCGTCACCCTATTGTGAGTGCGTCGCGTTTGGCTAGTGGGCTTAAGCAGTAGGGCAAAAATCGCTATCAATAATGTTGATGCAGGTTTTTTCTGGCCCAATAACGGGCGCTAGTCACCTTCAATCGCAAATTGTCTTTTGCTGTTCCTTTCGGGCGTCTTTGATGATGGCGATGCCGCCACGGATGACCAGTACAGCGATGACGGCACCGATGATGAGGTCGGGGAGTCGTGAGCTGAACAGCATCACCAGTCCACCGCTGATGATGACGCCGAGATTGGCGATAACATCGTTCTTGGAGAAAATCCAGCTGGCGCGCATATGCACTTCGCCGTGACGGTGCTTGCTAATGAGCATCAGACAAACGGTGTTGGCGACGAGGGCAACAGTGCCAACGGCCATGATCAACAATGACTGTGGTTCGCTGCCGCTGATGAAACGATGCAGCACCTCGAAGATGACACCGATGCCCAGTACTAGCTGAAAGATCCCGCTGAGGGCGGCAGCGCGGGCTTTGGCGGCCAGTGAGTGACCGATGGCGTAAAGGCTGACGCCGTAGACCATGGCGTCAGCGAGCATGTCGAGCGAGTCGGCGATCAAACCAGCAGAGTCGGCCCAGAAGCCAGCGCTAATCTCCACCACAAACATGGTGGCGTTGATGAGCAGCAGCGTGATCAGGGTTTTGCGCTGGCCCTGATCCTTGATTTCAATACTACAATCGCAATTGGCCACTTATAGCTCTCCTCCGCGCCGTTGGGCGGAAATATAGCATGTTGATTTGCAGCGGGCTGGCAACATGCCAATTAACTGGACTGGTGGCGGGCCGCTATATCGGGTACTAATGAACAGATAACGCAGGGGGATAGACGTGATCAAGGATTCAAAAGCAGGGCGTGAGGTTGAGCACTATCTGGAAATAATGATGGAGCGCAACGCCTCTGATCTTTTTTTCAGCGTCGGTGCGCCGGTCAATATTCGCATCGAAGGGGTGGCCGAGCCGCTCGATGAGGAACCCTTGACCACCGCTCGATTGACGCGGTTAGTGACGGCCCTGCTCACGGATGAGCAGCTCGAAGAGTATGCGGCGATCATGGAGATGAACCTCGGGCTGGGGCTGGAGCAGCGGGGGCGTTTTCGCATCAACGTCTATCGCCAACGCGGTGAACCCGCGATGGTGATTCGCTATATCAGAACCGCCATTCCCTCGATTGAAGCGCTGAACCTGCCACCGATTTTGAAGGAATTGGTGATGGAGCCACGTGGCCTGATACTGGTGGTCGGGGCGACCGGCTCAGGCAAAAGCACGACCCTAGCCGCCATGATTAATTATCGCAATGAGAACCGAACCGGCCACATCATCACCATCGAAGATCCAATCGAGTATAGCCATGAGCACAAACGTTCAATTGTCGATCAGCGCGAAGTAGGGATCGACACCCTAAGCTATGGCAACGGCCTGAAAAATGCCATGCGCGAGGCGCCGGACGTGATCCTGATCGGCGAGATTCGCGACGTCGAGGCGATGCGACACGCCATCACGTTTTCTGAAACCGGACACCTCTGTCTCACCACACTGCATGCCAACAACTCCAAACAAACGCTTGACCGGGTAGTGAATCTTTTCGAACATGCCGCACGGCAGCAGTTGCTAACCGATCTTTCCACAAATCTTCGCGCCATCATCTGTCAGCGCCTAGTGAAAGGAGTGGATGGCAAGCGCTTGCCAGTGGTAGAAGTGCTGCTCAACTCGCACTACGTTTCCGATATTATTCTCAAAGGTGAATTCGACGGTGTTAGAGAAG
>JAYUTP010000014.1:0-22055 GCA_043755075.1 Tenderia sp. (SeqCode) | reverse complement strand
TGTCCCACTGCTGGGTCAGGCTGGAGTAGCGGCCAAAGTCACTGTCGGTCTGTTCTTTGGGGTTGCCGAACCAGGCCCAGCCCTGGCCGTAGTAATCCGTAGTCCACCCAACCATGTAGCCCCATGAGTGGTTGCTGAGATGGACGCCGTAACTGACCATCGCCTGGGCCAGTTCGGCGGGGATGTCGCCAAAAAAATCGTAGCCAACGTATTGGGCTTCAGGTGCCATGCCGCGGGCCTGACGGTTGCCTTTGCCAGTACCGATGAGGGTGCCGGTCACATGGGTGGCGTGGTTGGAGCTGAGGCCGGCGCTGCCCTGGGCGAGGGTGATGCGACCGGCGAGATCGGGGTGCTCAAACTGCGGGGCGCCGCTCTCCCAGCCGCCGATGATCATGCCTCTGCCGAGCAAACCGGGCAACTGCTGCTGCAGGGCGCTGACCTCGATGAGGTTGGCGGAGTCAACGTTGTTTTGCATGATCGGCGCGGCCGGTTCTTCGATCCAGCGCACTGCCTCAATATGGGTGAGATCGAGCAGGCGGGCGAGCGGCAGGGTGACACGTAGCTGCTGGCCGCTGCTGAATTCGCTTTGTTCTACCTTGGCGCCGATCTTGTTCAGTTCGGCCACTGCCTGGGCGAAGCGCTGGTCGGGCTGGAATGATACGTCGAGACTGACCTGATCACCCTGCTGGGCGCGGGGCGAGAGATCGTGGGCCAGCAGACTGGCGGGGAGCTTGTCGCCGGGATAGATCTTGCCGATGGCGTGGACAAAGGGCAGGGCGTGGATCGCCTGAAGCTGGTCACGGTTGACCCGGCTACTCCAAGTATTGTCCGGGATGTATTCGAGCGGTTTGACCTGCAAAGCCTCAAGCTGACGCCGCCACTCGTCGTTGAGGGGGCCCGTCAGTTGCAGCAGCACATACCCTTGTGGGGTGGCGAGCTGGGGAATGAATTTAGGGTCGAGGCGGAAGCTGCCCTGTTGCATCTGGATGGTGTTGCCATCGCCCACCTTACCAAGGCTACGCTGCATTCCCGCCGGGGATGTGTGGCGCTCAGGGGTGTTGAGATGTTTGAGGGTGGTGAGGCCGCTGTCGGCGCCATGGGCATAACTCATCAAGCCGCTGCATATCAGCAGAGTCGCCCCCCATCGCCCACTCGTGGTCATTTTCATTGTTGAAACTTGCTGCTCCTGCCGGGTCGCCGTCGCCCTGTTAATCCGTCCATCTTTCAAGGGGATCGGGTGTCTGTTGTGCTTTCTTCTCTGGAGGTATCGAGAGGCGGAGGGGTGTGTTGAGCGTGTTGATGCGAAACTGTGACGTGCGTCACACAAAAAAATGGCCGCTGCAGGAGTTGTTTTGTCGCGAAATTCTTTGGTCGGGGGAGGGTGTTAATGTGGATTGGCGCGGCTCTGTTTGTGGTCTATTGTTGGCGTTTGAAGCAGGTTCTATTGGTCAAGATGTGTTTGGTTATGGATGTCAGGTGGAGAGCAAGGGGTTGTGCAAGATTAAGTTGAGGTTATGAGATGGCGAGTGATAAAAATGTGGATCCCAACCGTCGCGACTTTTTGGGCATAGCGACAAGCGTCGTGGGGGCTGTTGGTGTAGTGTTGGCCGTTCCTCAGCAGCATGAATCTGAGCAAAGACGTTAAGGCCAAATCAGCCTCAACGGTTGATTTGGCCTCCATCCCTCCGGGATGGTCAAACATGAGTTGACCGAATATCCGGGCCGAAGAGCCTCAATTACTGGTGGAGCTTTGGTTTTTTTGAGCTATGAAACCACTTCTCCGGCGGCTTGCAGGTCGGCGTGGTAGGAGGAGCGGACCATCGGGCCGCTGGCGACGTTGTCAAACCCCATCTCTCTGGCCTTGCGGGCCAGTTCATCGAATGCCTGTGGCGTGACGTAGCGCTCCACTGAAAGGTGGTGCAGGCTCGGTTGCAGATACTGCCCCAGGGTCAGCATGTCGACGTTATGGGCGCGCAGGTCGCGGATTACCTCAAGAATCTCCTCATCGGTCTCCCCCAGTCCCAGCATCAACCCCGATTTGGTCGGGATGTCCGGGTGTTCGGCCTTGAAGCGCTGCAATAGCGTCAGCGACCATTGGTAATCGGCACCAGGACGAGCCTGTTTGTAGAGCCGTGGGATGGTCTCCAGGTTGTGGTTGAAGACATCGGGTGGCGCTTGGCGCAGCACCTCAAGGGCGATATCCATGCGGCCACGGAAGTCGGGCACCAGCACTTCAATTTTAGTCGTGGGGGAGAGCGCCCGAACGGCCTCGATGCAGGCAACAAAGTGGCTGGCGCCGCCATCGCGCAGATCGTCGCGGTCCACCGAGGTGATTACCACGTACTTGAGTTGCATGGCGCGGATGGTCTCGGCCAAGTGTTTGGGCTCGTCGGCATCCAAGGCCAAGGGCTTGCCGTGGGCGACATCGCAGAAGGGGCAACGTCGGGTACATATGCCACCCATGATCATTAAGGTGGCAGTGCCGTGGCTGAAGCACTCGCCGAGGTTGGGGCACTGCGCCTCCTCGCAGACGGTGAAGAGTTTCTGTTCACGCAGAATCCCCTTGAGGCGGCTCACCGCGCCGCCGGTGGGAGCCTTGGCCCGGATCCAGGCCGGTTTTCTCAGTGGCTCTTTGGGGATGATCTTGATCGGGATACGAGCGGTCTTGGATTCGCCCTTGAGCGGGGCCAGGGATGCAATCCGTTGCTGTTCCAGTGTTTTGTCTGTCATGTCTGCCATGTTCCTGTGTAACCAAGCGCTTCTGCCAGATAGCGGCACAGTGCCGGGGCGATTTGAGCGGGATCATTCGGGCCGCCGGGGCCGCATAGATCGGCGAGTTGGGTGACCACCATGCCAGGGTAGCCGCAGGGGTTGATGCGGGTGAAGGGTTCGAGGTCCATATTCACGTTGAGCGCCAAGCCGTGGTAGGTGCAGCTGCGTCGCACCCGCAGCCCGAGGGCGGCTATCTTGCTGTCGCCGACATAGACGCCGGGGGCGTCGCGGCGGCCCCGGGCGTGGATGTTGTAGTCGGCCAGCAGCCGGATGATGGCCTGTTCAATCCGTTCCACTACGGTGCGAATGCCAAGCTTGTTGCGCTTCAGGTCCAGCAGCAGATAGGCCACCTGCTGGCCGGGGCCGTGGTAAGTCACTTGGCCGCCACGGTCGATGGCGATGACGGGAATATCGCCGGGGGCGAGAATATGCTCTTCCTTGCCATTCAGGCCGAGGGTGAAAACGGGTGGATGTTCCACTAGCCAGAGCTCATCGGCGGTGTTTTGATCGCGCGCGTCGGTGAAGCGTTGCATCTCGCGCCATACCGGGGGGTAATCACGCAGTCCCAGCGAGCGGATCAGGAGTGGCTGTTGTGGCATGTTCGACATGCGGCAGGCCTCAGAGAGCCATCAAAACACGTTTGTTACCGCTCAGGTCGCGGTAGAGGTTGTCGAGCTGTTCGCGGCTCTGTGCCTCGAAGCTGACGGTCACGGAAACGTATTTTCCCGCTGTGCTGGGGGTGCATTTGACGGCACCTTCACTCAGGTTGGGGACATGCTGGCGGATGATCGAGACCACCAGCAGGTCAAAATCATCCGCCGCCAGTCCCATCGCCTTGACGGCGAAGCTACAGGGAAATTCGAAGATGGTGTCTAGATGTTCTTGGCTCATGGTTTACTCCACTTCACCGGCGATCAGGGCCAGTTTGTAGGCTTGATAGCGCTGGTTCATCGCTTGCCAGATCGGGCCGGGCTGGCCGCTGCCGACAGGCTGGTTGTCGAGCGTTGTGATCGGTAGCAGTTCGCGGCTGGCGCTGGAGAGCCATGCCTCATCGGCCTGGCGCAGCTCTGCGTGGCTGAAATCGCACTCCTGACAGGGGACGCCATTGGCGGCGGCCAGCTCTAGGATCAGATCGCGGGTGATGCCGGGTAGCAGGAACGGCCCTTTGGGCGGCGTTTTGATCACGCCATCCTTGACCATAAAGATGTTGCTGGCGGCCCCTTCGGTGACTAGGCCGTCGCGGATCAGGATTGCCTCCTGGGCCCCGGCATCAAGTGCCTCTTGCCGCAGCAGCACATTGGGCAGCAGCGAGATCGCCTTGATGTGGCAGTGTTTCCAGCGGATATCTTTAAGGGTGATGGCGGCGGCGCCGCTGGCCAGCAGCGCTGCTGCTAACGGCTGGAGCGGGCTACTGGTGGCAAAAATCGTTGGCGGGGTATTGGCCGGAAAGGCGTGGTCGCGGGGGGCGACGCCACGGGTGATCTGGAGGTAGATCGACTGTTCGCCCGCACCGTTTTTTGCCACCAGGGTGTTGAGTAGTTCGCGCCACTGCGGGTGGGTCATGGGGTTAGCGAGGTGGATTCCCACCAGGCTGTCATTGAGGCGCTTCAGGTGTTCGTCGAGGCGGAAGAGCCGGCCACCGTAGGCCGGAATCACCTCATAGATCCCGTCGCCAAAGACGAAACCACGATCCAGCACCGAGACAACGGCCTGCTCCTGCGGCAGGAACCGGCCATTGAGGTAGACGATGGTGCCTTGTTCTGCCATTTCTGACTTACTCAAACATCAGCTTTGCTGAGTCGATCAGACGGCTGAAGAGCCCGCCCTCAGAGATTGCCTGGAGCGCCACCAGTGGCTGCTCAATCACCTTTTGGCCAGCGATGGATACCTCGACCGTGCCATAACGTGCCCCCTTCTCAACCGGGGCGATGATCTGTGGGCGAACCTTCATTGAGGCCTTGAGGTTGCTGTATTCGCCGCGTGGAATGGTGATGTAAATCTCTTTGGCGAGGCCCAGTGGCAGTTGCGACTGCTCCCCTTTCCAGACCCGCGCGTTGGCCAGTGGCTTGTCTGGATTATAGAGACGGTGGGTCTCAAAGAAGCGGAAGCCGTAATTCAACAGCTTCTGGCTCTCCTTGGCGCGGGCGTTTTCACTGGCGGCGCCCATCACCACGGCAATCAGGCGCATGCCATCCTTTTTGCCTGATGAGATCAAGCAGTAACCGGCGCTCTCGGTGTGGCCGGTCTTGAGGCCATCGACCGCGTCATCCATCCACAGTAGCTTGTTGCGGTTATGTTGGGTGATGCCGTTGTAGGTGAATGCCTTGATTGAGTACCAGGAGTAGTGTTCGGGGTAGTCGCGAATCATTGCTTGCGCGAGGATGGCCATGTCCTGGGCAGTGGTGTAGTGGTTGGGATCGGGCAGGCCGGTACTGTTGACGAAGTTTGTCCCGCTCATCCCCAGCGTCTTGGCGGTTTGATTCATCAGCGAGGCAAATACCTCTTCACTGCCCGCGACATGTTCAGCCAGAGCGACGGTGGCATCGTTGCCGGATTGGACGATCAGCCCCTTGAGCAGCACCTCCAGCGGGACCGTCTTGCCCACTTCGACGAAGGTCCGCGACCCCTCGGTACGCCACGCTTTTTCGCTGATGCGAACCTCGTCGGTCAAGCGGATTTTGTCGTTTTTAAGCGCATCCAGAACAAGGTAGACCGTCATGACTTTGGTCAGGCTGGCGGGCTCCATACGCGCATCGGCCTTGTCTGCGGCCAATATTTTACCGCTGTTGAAGTCAATCAATAGGTGGCTGCGGGCCTCAATTTGCGGCGGTGGCGGAGGGGGTGCCGCCTGGGCCGCGCCAGTGGTCAGTGATGCAACCAGGGTGGCGCTAACAAGGCAAAAGGTGGTTAAAGCGTGGCGTAAATCTAATTTGATTGTGCTCATGTCTCTCTGGGGATCCAAGGGGAAGGTGGGGTAGCGTCTGAAGTCGATCCATTAACGAACTAGGACGCCATTTTAACGGGATTGTTCCTGAAGAGGTAGGAAGAATGCCCGGGTGAAGTGATTAATCCAGCACCACGCTGGTTTGGGTAAGGCCCATGGAGCTCAGCTGTTGCGCTAGCGCTTGTGCCTCTTGATCGCCGCTGAGCGGGCCGATGCGGACCCGGTAGAGCGGTTGCGGCTGGTCACTTTTGCTGATGACTACTGGACTACTGGCAATGCTGCTGAGGCGGTTGCGCAGGGTGTCAGCATTGCTGAAGGTGCTGAAGGCTCCTACCTGCAGGAATGTATTCTGCGGCGTAGCTGGTGGTGCCGTGACGGTTGCAGGTGTGGCGTTAGCTGCCTGTATTGGCGCAGTGGTTGTGGTGCCGGTATCAATGACGCGTAGTTCGATGCGCCCCGTGCCATTTTTGACGATGTCGAGTTTCATGGCGGCGACATAAGATAGATCAAGGATGCGGTCGTCATGAAAGGGGCCGCGATCGTTGATTTTGACGATCACTGAACGGCCATTATCGAGATTGGTCACCCGGGCATAGGTGGGCAGCGGCAGGGTCTTGTGAGCGGCGGTCATGTCGTAGATGTTGTACGGTTCGCCGCTGGAGGTGCGGCGGCCATGAAACTTGGTGCCGTACCATGAGGAGATGCCGCGCTCCACATGCCCCTTGCTGCTCTTGAGCGGGACATAGGTTTTGCCGAAGACCACGTAGCTCGCCGGGTTGCCATATTTGCTATAGGGTTCGGGCTGCGGCACCGCATCAGGGATGGTGTTGATGTCAATCTGGGTGAGCGGGGGGCCGTCACCAGGTTCATTGATGGGTAGAGGGGCACTGTCACTGGGGCCTCTGAGGGGGGGCTGCACGTTGCTACAGCCCGCCAGGAGTAGGATTCCCGTTAGCAGAGGCACTAGGTACTTGATTGGCGCTGGAGTTTTCATTGACACCATTTTAACAGCTGCCTTCAAGTAGTGACCAGTTTGCGATGGGTCTGGATCGACATCAGGATGCCGAAACCGGTCATCAATGTAATCATCGAGGTGCCGCCATAGCTGATCAGCGGCAGTGGTACTCCAACTACCGGTAGCAGCCCCGAGACCATGCCGATATTGACGGCCACATAGACAAAAAAGGTCAGCGTCAGACTGCCAGCCAGTAGGCGGGTAAAACTGTCTTGGGCTTGGTTGGCGATGTAAAGGCCACGCAGGACAATGAAAAAATAGATGGCCAACAACACCACAATGCCGAAGAAGCCAAACTCCTCGGCGAAGACGGCAAAGATGAAGTCGGTGGAGCGTTCCGGGATGAAGTCCAGCTGTGACTGTGTGCCATTGAGCCACCCTTTGCCGTAGAGCCCGCCGGAACCGATGGCGATCATTGACTGGATGATGTGGTAGCCGCTGCCGAGCGGGTCATTGCCCGGGTCGAGGAAGGTGAGTACCCGCTGGCGCTGATAGTCGTGCATGCCGAAGAACCACATCAGTGGCACGGCGCAGGCACCGAGCAGGGCGGTGAAGCCGATGAAACGCCAGGAGATGCCCGACAGCAATACCACGAAGACGCCGGCGGTGGCGACTAGCAGCGAGGTGCCAAGGTCGGGCTGGATGGCGATCAGTCCGACCGGCACGAAGATGATGGCGGCGGAGATGCCGATCACCTTGAGTGAGGGCGGCAGGCGGTTTTCGGCCAGATACCAGGCCACCATCATCGGTACCGCCACCTTCATTATCTCCGAGGGTTGAAAACGGACGAAGCCGAGATCGAGCCAGCGTTGCGCGCCTTTGCTGATGTCACCGAAGATTTCAACCGCGATTAACATCAATATTCCAGCACCAAACAGCCAAGGGGCCCAGCGCTCGATGTGATGTGGCGGGATCTGGGCGACGGTGAGCATGACGCCAAAGGCCAAGCCGAGGCGCAGTACTTGACGCCAGATGTGATCCAGATCCTGGCCGCTGGCACTGTAAAGCACGGCCAACCCCACGGCGGAGAGTAGCAACAGACCGGCCAGCAGCGGCCAGTCGAGGTGGATGTCACGGCTAAACAGCGCCCCCTGTTTACGGCGATCGACCCAGGGTTGGTAGTGTTTCTGGCGGTAGAGGCTCATGGCTGGGCACCTTTTTCAAACTGCAAATAGCGGTCGATTATGGCGCCAGCAATGGGGGCGGCCACAGAACCGCCGTGGCCACCGTTTTCAACAATCACCGCCACGGCGATGGTGGGGGCATTGACGGGGGCAAAGGCGACGAAGAGGGCGTGGTCGCGCAGGTGTTTGGGCGTCTCCTCTTCCTTGTATTTTTCGCCCTGTTTGATCCCGGCAACCTGGGCGGTGCCAGTTTTACCGGCAATTTGATAGGGCTGGCCGTGGGCGAGGCGACGGGCGGTACCACGGTCACTGTGCACCACATTGACCATCCCTTTGATCACCTCATTCCAGTGGTTGATGTCAACTTTCTCAATGGTAGTGCTGGGATGCTTCGATACAAAGAGTTGCTGGTCGGTCTCGGAGTTGGTGATGTGTTTTAGCAGATGGGGCTGATTATATTGGCCGCGATTGGCAAGGGTGGCTGTGGTGACTGCCAGTTGCAGCGGTGTCGTCAGCGTGTAGCCCTGGCCGATACCGGTGATCAGGGTCTCGCCCAGGTACCACGATTTGTTGTAGGTTTTGCGCTTCCATTGCGTCGAGGGCAGGATGCCAGTGGCTTCGCCGGCGATATCGATGCCAGTGCGTAGGCCAAAACCGAACTGGCTCAGATAGTCGTGCAGACGGTCGACGCCGAGGCTTTGGGCTAGCTCGTAAAAATAGACGTCACACGACTCGGTCACTGCTTTTTTTAGGTCGGTCAGGCCGTGTCCCTCCTTTTTCCAGTCGCGGTAGCGGTGGGTGCCACCCTTGAGCGAATACCAACCGCGACAGAAAACGGTGTGTTCAGCCGTGACTGTGCCTAGCTCCTGTCCTGCCAGAGCAACAAAGGGCTTGAAAGTCGAGCCGGGTGGGTATTGTCCCTGCAACGCCCGGTTGAAAAGCGGCCGGGTGGGGGCCTCCTGTAGTTCTTTATAGGTCTTGTGATCGATGCCATTGATGAAGAGGTTGGGGTCAAAATCGCCGGTGCTGACCAGCGTCAGGACATCGCCGTTTTGGGGGTTAATGGCGACAACCGCGCCCGCCTCCTCACCCAACGCTTCACGGGCGATGCGCTGGAGGTCGGCATCCAGCGTTAGCACGACGTTTTTGCCCGGGCTCGGCTCGATGCGGTTTAGCACTCGCACACTGCGGCCAAAGGCGTTGGTTTCGACTTGCTGGTAGCCTACGTTGCCGTGCAACAGGGTCTCGTAGGCTTTCTCGATTCCCTGCTTGCCAATGTGAGTAGTGGATGCGTAGTTGGCGGTATCGATTTCGGTCTCATCTTTTTGGCTGATGCGGCCAACGTAACCGACGGCGTGCGCTACCAGATTGGTCTGCGGGTAATAACGCACCAGACGGGCCTGAACATCGACGCCAGGAAAGCGGTGACGGTTGATCGCCAGACGTGCTACCTCAACCTCGCTGAGGCGAAAACGTAGGGTGGCGGGCTGGAAACGGCGCTGATGCTGTAACTGCTCTTTGAAACGATCAATGTCGCGGTCGCTGATCTCGACCAGTTTAGCCAGCTCTTTGATGAGTGGATCCATCGCCTTGACACGCTCTGACACAATCTCTAGCGAAAATGCTGGCAAATTCTGCGCCAGAATGACGCCGTTGCGGTCAAAAATTAGCCCACGTGTCGGTGCCAGCGGTACTAGGCTGACCCGGTTGTTTTGTGACAGCGTGGAGTAGTGCTCATGGTTGATCATCTGCAGGAAAACCATGCGAGTGATGATCGCTACGATGACGATGACGATGCCGATAACGGCCACAATGGAGCGATTGGTGAAGAGCTGCGTCTCGCGGAAGTGGTCCTTCAGGTCAAGCTGAGACATGGGGGCGGGCTAGCCTGAAAAAGAGGCGTGCAGGCGGCTCATCGTGACGATGAGCTGCGGCGCCGTAACAATGCCCCCCACAGGGTGAGCAGCTGCCATTTCCAAATTCAACCTTTGACTCCAAACTGGCGCCTGATATCCCGTAATATCAGGTAGAGCCACGGCCACAGCAGCGTGCTGCTAAGGGAAGGGAGCCAGTAGAGCCAGGATAGGCTCTTGACGCCAATGATGCCGTTGACCCACATCACTAGCAGTTGATAGAGCAACAGCAGTCCCATAATGCTCAGCGCCTGTTGCCACATCGGATAAACACGTACCTGCTGGTGCACCTTGTGGGCCAGGTAAGCAATGATCGCCAACGCTAGGGCGTGCTGGCCGAGTACTGCCCCCTTCAAGGTATCCAGTAGTAGCCCCAACCCAAAGCCGCTGATGACACCAACCCGTTGTGGCAAGGCCATGCTCCAGTAGATCAGTGTCAGCGCCACCCATTCGGGACGGAAGGCAACTAACCACTCGGGTAGCGGCAAGATGGTCAGCGCTAATGCGACAACAAAAGTGATGATGATAATGATGCCGCCGCGCGGGCGAACGGTCTGCTTCATTGTGGTTTCTCCTGTTGAGGAGAGGGGGGAGGAAGCGCCTCATCCAGCAATTTTGGCCACACCAGTAGCACCTCGCGGCTTTGTTGCAACTTGGCGGCGGGGGTGGCGATGACCCAGGCAAATGGCTGGCCCGGTTTTTGTTCGATTTTGGTGATGGTGGCGACGGGATAGCCCTCAGGAAAACGTCCGCCGAGACCAGTGGTAATCAGCAGGTCACCGACGGCGATGTCGGCGTCATTAGGAAAATGGGGGATCACCAATTCATCAGGGCTACCGTTGCCGATAGCAATGGCGCGCAGGCCGTTACGGTTAACGGCCACCGGGATGGCGTGGTTAGGATCGGTAATCAGCATGGCGGTGCTGGTGATTGGGCCAATGTGGGTGACTTGTCCCATGATGCCACGGGCGTCCAGCACGGGCTGCCCTTCAAACACCCCCTGGTTGCTGCCCTTGTTGATTACGACTTGGTTGGTAAAGGGCTCAAGGTCAACCGCCAGCAACTCGGCAATCAGCACCCGCTCACCCACCTTGATGGTGGCGTCGAAGAGCTGGCGCAAGCGCTGATTTTCGGTCTCCAGGGCGGAGAGTTTTTGGAGTCGTGCGTCATAGAGCTGCTGCTGGATCTTGATACTGATCAGCTCTTTTTGCAGTGTCTCGCGGGTGGAGAAGCTTTCATCCATCCACGCGCCCGCCGTCACCGGGAAGTTGACGGCGTACAAGACAGGGTAGATCACCACCGAAAGAACGCTGCGGACATCCTTGAGCAGGCTCATGCGGTGATCGGCCATCATAAAGGCGATAGAGAGCAGGACGCACACCATAAGGCGGACGCTGGCAGAGCTGCCGTGTACAAATAGCGGTTTAATGGTACACCCTGTTGTTGAGGCCGGTTATCTAATGGTGGGGGTAGCCGGCATTCCTGTTCACTAATAGGTTGATCACTGTTGCGGTGGCTTACTCCAGCGAAAAGACCTCGGTGCCGCCTTCGTCGATCATCTCCAGTGCGCGACCGCCGCCACGGGCAACACACGTGAGCGGGTCTTCGGCGACAATGACCGGCAGACCGGTCTCTTCCATCAGCAGACGGTCTAGGTCACGCAACAGCGCCCCGCCGCCGGTCAGCACCATGCCGCGTTCGGCGATGTCGGAACCGAGGTCTGGGGGTGTCTGCTCCAGGGCAATCTTGACGGCGCTGACGATGCCGGAGAGCGGTTCTTGCAATGCTTCAAGGATTTCGTTGCTGTTAAGGGTGAAGCTGCGCGGCACTCCTTCGGAGAGGTTGCGCCCCTTAACCTCGATCTCCAATACCTCTTTGCCGGGGAAGGCGGAGCCGATCTCGTGTTTGATACGTTCGGCGGTGGTTTCACCGATCAGCGTGCCATAGTTGCGGCGCACATAGTTGATGATCGCCTCGTCCATGCGGTCGCCACCGATACGGACAGAAGCGGAGTAGACGATGCCGTTCAGCGACAGCACCGCGATTTCCGTGGTGCCGCCACCGATGTCCAGCACCATGGAACCTTGCGCCTCACCCACCGGCATGCCAGCGCCGATGGCGGCCGCCATCGGCTCTTCGATCAGGTAAACGTCGCGGGCACCCGCGCCCGCGGCTGATTCTTTGATGGCGCGGCGTTCGACCTGAGTCGAGCCGCAGGGGACGCAGATCAAGACCCGTGGGCTGGGACGAAAGAAGCGGTTCTCATGCACCTTGCGGATAAAGTGTTGCAACATTTTTTCAGTCACGGTGAAGTCGGCGATCACGCCATCCTTCAGCGGGCGGATGGCGACGATGCTGCCGGGAGTGCGGCCAATCATTCGTTTGGCCTCCATGCCGACAGCGGCGATGCTCTTGGGACCGCCGGGTCCGCGATCCTGGCGGACCGCGACTACAGAGGGTTCATTAAGGACGATCCCCTGGCCGCGAACGTAGATCAGGGTATTGGCAGTCCCAAGATCAATGGCCAGATCATTGGAGAACATGCCGCGGAAGCGCTTGAAGACCATGTGAGGAGTTACCTTGAAGTTGTGCGTTGGAAAATGCGGAGCAAATATACGCTAATTTACCAATTAGTTAGGGTTTGGGGCAAGTTACTAATTATGATAACGTTGCCGCCTTTGATGAATATGCATGAATATAATGGTCAGGAGTTGAAAGTCATGAGTCTAGAGCGCGATGATGTAGAGAGAATAGCCCATCTGGCACGGCTGGAAGTGGCTGATGGCGACATCCCTGAGTATGCTCGCAATCTGACCAATATTTTTGGTCTGGTAGCACAGATGGAGGCGGTGGATACCCATGGCGTCAAACCCATGGCCCACCCGTTTGATGCGGTACAGCGGTTACGCGCCGATGCGGTGACCGAAACCAATCAGCGTGACCACTTTCAGCAGATTGCACCCAAGGTGGCGGAAGGGCTTTATCTAGTCCCCAAAGTCCTTGAGTAATTCGCGAGTAACCCGCGGCTGAGAGCGCCCGTTGTTGCTGTTGATAACCAATACGAAATGGATACAAAGAGTCTCTAATGCACACAAAAACAATCGCGCAATTGGCGGAGAGCCTGCAAAAAGGCGAATTTTCCAGCGAGGAGCTGACCCGCGCCTATCTCGATCGCATCGAAAAGCTCGATGGCCAGGTCAACGCCTACGTCACAGTTACCGCGGAGCAGGCGTTGGCGGCGGCCAGGGTGGCTGATGTCCGCATCAAGGCGGGTACTGCCGGACCATTGACGGGCATTCCCATCGCCCACAAAGATATTTTTTGCACCCACGGCGTGCGTACCAGCTGCGGCTCGAAGATGCTCGATAACTTTATCGCGCCTTACGATGCCACGGTGGTGAGCCGCTTCAAGGACGCCGGTGTTGTCATGCTCGGCAAGACCAATATGGATGAGTTCGCCATGGGCTCCTCCAACGAGACCAGTTTCTATGGTCCGGTGCGTAATCCCTGGGATCTGAATGCAGTGCCCGGCGGCTCTTCCGGTGGTTCTGCCGCCGTGGTGGCGGCGCGTTTGGCGGCTGCCTCGACGGGTACCGACACCGGCGGATCGATCCGTCAGCCCGCCGCATTGTGCGGCATCACTGGGTTGAAGCCCACCTACGGTCTGGTGTCGCGCTACGGCATGATTGCCTTTGCCTCCAGTCTCGATCAAGCCGGGCCGATGGCACAGAGCGCTGAATATTGCGCCATCATGCTGGGTGCCATGGCCGGTTTTGATACGCGTGATTCCACCAGTCTGGAGCGTCCCGCGGTCGATTATCGCGCCGGTCTCAACAACTCTCTTGCCGGTCTGAAGATTGGTCTGCCCAAGGAGTATTTTGGCGACGGGCTGAATGCTGATGTTGCGCGCGTCATCGAGGCCGCGATTGCCGAATACCAGCGGTTGGGTGCCGAGGTGATCGAGGTGTCGTTGCCCAATACCCATCTGGCGGTGCCGGTTTATTACGTGGTGGCGCCGGCCGAGTGTTCTTCCAATCTGTCGCGTTTTGATGGGGTTCGTTTCGGTTATCGCTGTGAAGATCCCAAGGATCTGATGGATCTCTACAAGCGCTCCCGGGGTGAAGGGTTTGGTGCTGAGGTCAAGCGTCGCATCATGATCGGCACCTATGTGCTCTCCGCCGGTTACTACGATGCCTACTACCTCAAGGCGCAGCAGCTGCGTCAGCTCATCAGCGATGATTTCAAACGTGCCTTTGAGCAGGTGGACGTGATCATGGGGCCAACCGCGCCGACCGTCGCCTTCAATCTTGGCGAGAAGAATGCTGATCCGGTCACCATGTACCTCTCCGACATCTACACCATCGCCGCCAATCTCGCCGGTCTGCCCGGCATGTCGATCCCGGCTGGTTTTGTCGGTAATCGCCCGGTTGGCCTGCAGCTGATCGGTAATTACTTTGATGAGGCGCGGCTGCTGAATGTGGCGCACCAATACCAGCAGGTGAGCGATTGGCATAGCCGTCTGCCGGAAGGCTTTAAATAATATTGCCGTGCGCTAGAAAATAATTTAATGAGGTAACAGACATGCAATGGGAAGTTGTCATCGGCCTGGAGATCCACGCCCAGCTGGCCACCAAGAGCAAAATCTTTTCCGGTGCCTCTACCGCCTATGGCGCTGAGCCCAATACCCAGGCCTGCGCCGTCGATCTGGGGCTGCCCGGCGTATTGCCGGTGCTGAATGCCGAGGCGGTGCGCATGGCGGTGAAGTTTGGTCTGGCGACCGGTTGCGCGATCGCCCAGCGCTCCACCTTTGCCCGTAAAAACTACTTCTATCCCGATCTGCCCAAGGGCTATCAGATCAGTCAGCACGATCTGCCGATTGTCGGCCGTGGTGAGCTGGAGATCGAGCTGGAGGATGGTATCGTCAAAACGATCGGCATTACCCGCGCCCATCTCGAAGAGGATGCAGGCAAGTCGCTGCACGAAGATTTCGCCGGGTTTACCGGCATCGATTTGAATCGTGCCGGTACGCCATTGCTGGAGATCGTCTCCGAACCTGACATGCGCTCCGCCAAAGAGGCGGTGGCCTACATGAAGAAGATTCATGCACTGGTGCAGTATCTGGAGATCTGCGACGGCAACATGCAGGAGGGGTCATTCCGCTGCGACGCCAACGTCTCGGTGCGCCCCAAGGGGCAGCAGCAGTTTGGCACCCGTGCTGAAATAAAGAACCTCAACTCCTTCCGCTTCATCGAACGCGCCATCAACTTTGAGGTGGAGCGGCAGATTGATGTGATTGAGGGGGGGGGCACCATTGTTCAGGAGACGCGCCTTTACGATCCGGATAAACATGAGACCCGCTCCATGCGTTCCAAAGAAGATGCGTTCGACTACCGCTACTTCCCCGATCCTGATATGTTGCCAGTGGTGATTGAGGATTCATTTATCGAAGCGGTCCGGGCGACGCTGCCTGAATTGCCTGGTGCCAAGAAGCAGCGCTTCGAGGAGAGTTACGGGCTCAAGGGTGAAGAGGCGGGCATTCTTACCTCCAGTCGCGCCCTGGCGGATTATTTCGAGGCGGTGGTGCAAGCGGCAGGTGGCGAAGCCAAACTGGCGGCCAACTGGGTGATTAGCGAACTGCTCGGTGCCCTCAATCGCGATGGCAAAGAGCTGTCAGCGAGCCCGGTCTCAGCCGCAATGCTGGCAGGCATGATCAAACGGATTGCCGACAACACCATCTCCGGCAAGATAGCTAAACAGCTCTTTGCCGCCATGTGGGAAGGTGAGGGCGATGCCGATGCCATCATCGCGGCCAAGGGGTTGAAGCAGGTCACCGATAGCGGCTTTATCGAGAAGATTGTTGATGAGGTGCTGGCTAACAATCCGTCGCAGGTCGAAGAGTACAAAGCGGGTAAAGAGAAGATGCTTGGTTATCTGGTCGGGCAGATCATGAAGGTCAGTCAGGGCAAGGTTAATCCGGGGCAGGTGAACGAATTGCTGAAGAAAAAGCTGCAAGGCTGAGTACGTTGCCGGAGCTGTTTAAAAGGCCGCACCTGTTGCGGCCTTTTTGTTGATGACGGCGTTGTTTGCGCGGAGCAATTGGCTGTCACGCATTTTTTAAATATCGTCAGACCAGCTCCAATGCTAGTTCGTGCGCCTGTTTATCATTGATGTGAAACGCGGTCATCTCCAGCACGCCCACAGTGTTTAGCGATACGATCAGATAAACCGCTTCGGGATAGCTGGCTTCGGCAAGATCGATTGCCGACGGCAGTGCCGGGGCGTGCGGGTGTGAGTGGTAGATGGCCAGCAGCTGCTCGCCGTTTTCACGAATCTGGCGCATGGCCTCGATCTGCTCCCTGGGATTCATCTGATAACGGCGGGTTTGATCTAAGGCGCTGTTATCGACGGGATAACAGCGTACGGCCTGGCCGTTAGCGCCGCCGATCAGGCCGCAGATCTCATTTTCCGGCGATTGCTGCGCCTGGGCCAGAATGGTATTGACCATGGGTCTGGGTAATTTGAATGTTTGCATCTTTGTCGTGTGGCCTGTCTTTATGTCGCTAGTCGTGCCTCTGTCAGGCGCTCGTTGCCGCCTAAATCACGCCGGGTCTTTATCTCACTATAGCCATGTTGTTGGAACAATGCCCGCACCTCATCCCCTTGGTCATGGCCATGCTCCAGTAGCAGCCAGGCCGGTTCACCTAGGTGCGGTTTCATCTGTTCGATGATGATGCGAATGGCGGCCAGGCCATCACTGCCGGGGGTCAGTGCCGTTTGTGGTTCGAAGGGCAGGCCGTCGTGATGCAGGTGATCATCGGCGGCGTTGACGTAGGGTGGGTTGGAGGCGATGAGCTGGAATTGTTCATCTTCATTTAGCGCCTCATGCCAGCTGCCATGGCGAAATTCGATATTTTTTATCCCCAGTTGTAAGCCGTTTTCACGGGCAACGGCCAGTGCCGCCAGGCTGAAATCGGTAGCAACCACGGTGCAGTTGGGCCGTTCGCTGGCGATGGCCAGGGCAATGGCACCGCTGCCGGTGCCGAGGTCGGCGATACGCCAATGGGCATTTTGTGGAATACGTTGCAGCGCCTGCTCCACCAGTAGTTCGGTCTCGGGGCGCGGGATCAGGGTGGCGGGGGTGACTTTTAGTTTCAGCGACCAAAACTCGCGCCAGCCAATCAGGTAGGCGAGAGGCTCGCCCTGCTGGCGGCGTTTAACCAGGGTGTTGAATTGCGCAACCAGATCACTCGTCACTTCGCGTTCGGGCCAGGCACGCAGATAGCTGCGGTCGCGTTGCAGCAGGTGGCAGAGCAGCGCATCGGCGTCGAGGCGATCGATCTGTTGGGTGGCGTGTTGGAGGATGGTTGTGATGTTCATGGCGTCATCGTAGGCTGGATGGTGTGCAGTGGAACGGGGCTTCTTGCTAATCAAATATTGAGCTCTGATTTAGCCAGATCGCACTTGGCTTTAATCCATTCGTCATCCTTATACTTTTTCTCTCTAGGATGGGGGAACAGTCCAAGATAGTAATTTTTATTGTTAATGTTTTTGTATATCAACCAATGTCCTGTCATTTTTCCAAGAGAGGAGCCCTCTTCCTCTTTAATCATCTCTTCAACTCTGCTTATATCGATGGTTGATTTTTCATGGTCATACGTACGAGCGATTTTATCTCTTACCGCGGCCTTGTGCAGCATCCGTGGGTAGGTGTTCGGAACAACATTTACATGGCAATGCAAATACTCTTCGAGCATCCCGCCTTCATCGAAAGAAAGGTTGCATTTTAGGAGGTCAGTTGAAGGTGCATAGCCGCTTATTCCTTCAAGCTTGCTCATGACATCTATTGCGGCATTATACTTTAGATCACATACCTCATTGATTGTGGCTAGGTGCATGATAGCCATTTGTGACAATAAAGTTTTTGAAACTCGATTTGCATATGGTCTTTCTTGGAAAGATGGCAGTAGTTCGTTAACAACAGACTCCCACTCTTCATGGTTTTCCAAGTCTCTGAACGGATCATATTCTTGCCCTGAAGGTAATGGTGTTCCTGCTTCATGCTGATACAAGCTCATCATTATTGGTGAGTAGTCTGCAACAGTGCGAATCAAGAGTCTTTTTGTTGTTGTTTTTATAACATCCTCTGGTTTCATGATCGCCTCCGGTATGGGGCTGTAGGGGTAAGTAAAACGTAGCGCAATCCATTAAGCACTATCCATTTGTTTTAAATCATTTGAATCGCCATGCTTAATCTTGATGCGGGCGCCCGCGCGGCGGTTTCATTTCTTTTGCTCGGCCAAAAGACGGGTAGGGTGCATTCCATGCACCAATCACCATGAGGAATAGCAGCCGTGTTCATCTTGGATTTGCCTGACACAACGTCACAGAACATGTCCATCATCGCCCTAGCGAATCAGACAGAGGGAAGTGGTGCATGGAACACTGTTCTGCCATGCTACATCACTTACCCGAGATCGTGTTGTTTCCGGACCTGGCGATCACCCCCCCATCGCCGCCAACTGATCCGCCTGATATTCGCTGATAAGCGGATTGATCACCGGATCGAGATTACCTTGCATGACGTCGTCGAGTTTGTAGAGTGTCAGGCCAATGCGGTGATCGGTGAGGCGCCCCTGCGGGTAGTTGTAGGTGCGGATACGTTCGGAGCGGTCGCCGCTACCGACCAGCAGGCGGCGCGTCTGGGCCTCTTCGCTAGCCTGTTTTTCGATCTGCTGGTTGAGTATTTTTGATTTTAGCAACGACATGGCGCGGGCGCGGTTCTTATGCTGCGAACGCTCGTCTTGACACTCCACCACGATGCCGGTGGGGAGATGGGTGATGCGGACCGCCGAGTCGGTCTTGTTGACGTGCTGGCCACCCGCGCCAGAGGCACGGTAGGTATCGGTCTTAAGGTCGGCGGGGTTGATCTCGACCGCCTCGATCTCGTCGGCCTCGGGCATTACCGCCACGGTGCAGGCGGAGGTGTGGATGCGCCCCTGGGTCTCGGTTTCGGGGACGCGTTGGACGCGGTGGACACCCGATTCAAACTTGAGCCGGGAGTAAGCATTGCGACCGATGATCCGGCTGATCACCTCTTTGTAGCCGCCATGTTCGCCAAAGCTTTCGTTGATGATCTCCACCTGCCAGCCCTGGGTTTCTGCGTAGCGCATATACATCCGAAACAGATCGCCAGCGAAAATCGCCGCCTCGTCACCGCCGGTGCCGGCACGGATTTCGAGGAAAATATTTCTGTTGTCATTGGGGTCGGTGGGCAGCAGTAGCATCTGCAGCTCTTTTTCTAACAATATTTGTTTGGCTCGGGCTGACTCTAGCTCCTCGTAACCGAGTTCACGCATGTCCGGATCTTTGACCATCTCTTCGGCGGTGTCGATATCGTCAAGGACCTGGCTGTAGCGCTCAAAGCAGGTGATCACCGGACTGAGCTCGGCGTACTCCTGCGACAAGGGGCGGAATTTATTTTGGTCGTTGATGATGCTCGATTCTGACAGGAGTGCACTGATCTCCTGTAGTCGCTCGGAGAGGCTCTCCAGTTTGCTGCGAATGGATGGTTTCACGGGGCCTTAATGATCTGAGTTTTTGAGTTCAAAGAGTTCCCGCGCCGCGTCCAGCAGTTCGATGCGGCCATCGTGGCCGGCCAAACGGATTTGGGTGCTGGGGGTGTGGGTCAGTTTGTTGGTGAGGGCGTGGGCCAGCTTCTGCAACACCTGCTCGGCGCTGTCGCCGTTGTTGAGCTGACGCAGCGCTTTTTCTACTTCGGTATCGCGGATCTGTTGGGCCTGGTCGCGGAACTGGCGAATAACAGTGAAGGCATCCTGGGCTTGGATCCAGCCCATAAAGTGGGCCACCTGGGTGTCGATGATCTCTTCGGCCTGCACCGCCGCTTCCTGGCGTGATTTTAGCCCCTCCTGAATAATCTCTTGGAGGTCGTCGACGGTGTAGAGGTAAATATCCTCAAGGTTGCCGACTTCAGGTTCGATATCACGTGGTACGGCGATGTCGATCATCAAAATTGGCCGGTGTTTGCGCTGTTTGATGGCGGTCTCGACAGCTCCCTTGCCGAGGATCGGCAGCTGACTGGCGGTGGAAGAGATAACGATATCGGCCTCGGCGAGGTGGCTGGGAATCTCTTTGAGGGCGATGGCGTAGCCGCCAAACTCCTCAGCTAGAGTGTGGGCCTTCTCTACCGTGCGATTGGCGATGATGATGCGGCCAATGCCGCTGGCGTGCAGATGACGCGCCGCAAGTTCAATCGTCTCACCGGCACCAATCAGCAGTGCCGTATGGTCTTGCATGTTGCTGAAGATCTGCTTCGCTAGGCTGACGGCAGCAAAGGCGACCGAGACCGGGCTGGAGCCGATGGCGGTGTCGGTGCGAACCTGTTTGGCGACGGAGAAGGTGTGCTGGAAGAGCCGGTTGAGTAGCTTGCCGATGGTGCCAGCCTGCTCAGCCTTGCTGTAGGCATCTTTGATCTGACCGAGGATCTGCGGTTCACCGAGGATCAGCGAGTCGAGGCCGCTGGCGACCCGTAGCACATGGCGCACCGCCATCTGGTCGGGATGCACATAGATATAAGGGCGGACCTCTTCGGGATTGAGCTTATGATAGTGTTCGAACCAGTCGATGATGGTATCGGTACCGCTCTCGTGGCTGTGGCAGACCAGCTCAGTACGATTGCAGGTCGACAGAATGGCCGCCTCGCTGATGTGGGGCGAGGAGGTTAATTCCTTGAGCGCATCGGCCAGCCGTTCGGGCGCAAAGGAGACGCGCTCGCGAATACTAACAGGGGCGGTTTTGTGATTTACACCGACAGCTAAGAGGACCATGGAACTTACGATGGATTACCTTATCAATAGACCGGTGATTCTGCATGCAAAGGGGGAGGGTTGGCAAGTAAAGCGGTTGGTTCAGGTTGCTAGGGTGTGGGTTTTATCACTTTCACTGGTGTAGTATAGCGTTTCAGATGGGTTTAGCGTTCAGGCCGTTGCCTGGGTTGATGGAGGGCGAATGAGGCCTGCTGCACAGTTAATAGTATCTATTCTCGGCATTTCAATGCTGTCCGGGTGCGCCACGGTTGCTCAGCAAGGCCAAGATCAACAGGCCATCGCGCCAACAGCGGTTGCTGCGCCAGCGCCTGTATTGCCGAATATCGAGCTCAGTGCCGAGGTTTTGAATGAGGTGCTAGTGGCAGAGGTGGCATTACAGCGTGCCCAATATGGCGCCGCTGTTGATATTTATGCCCGTCTGGCAAAGCAGACGCGTGATCCGCGTATTGCTGAGCGCGCCACCCGCATTGCCGTTTTTGTCCGTGATTACCCGACAGGGCTGGAGCTGGCGCGACTTTGGCTGGCATTGTCACCTGCGGATGTGGAGGGGCGGCAGATATTGACCGCCTTGCAGGTTCGTGAAGGTGATTACGATGGTGCGGTGGAGTCGTTGGAGTCGGTGCTGATTGAGGCGCAGGGCGATGAGCAGGGACGTTACCTGCTAATGATTCGTCTGCTGGGGCGCGACCAGGACATGGAAGGGGCGCTGAAGGTGGTGCAGCGGTTTCTCGCGCGTCACCCAGATGATACTGCTGGACTTTATGCCTACAGCCAGCTGGCCCTGCGGGCAAGTAAGTTTGATGAAGCTGAAAAGACCATCGACAAGCTGTTGCAGCTCAAACCCGACCTGACCCAGGGGGTGATTCTGCGCACCCGTATTCTCCAAGTCACCCATCGTGAGACGGAAGCGCTGGAATATCTGGGGCAAGTTGTTGATCGCAACAGCAATAATCTGGAACTGCGGATCGCCTATGGCCGGGTATTAGTGGATCTTGATCACCCGACGGAGGCGCAAGTTCAGTTCAAAAAGGTACTCAAGGCGCAGCCTGACAACGATGACACCACCTTTGCAGCGGCGCTGGTGGCGTTGCGCCTGGAGCAGCCGAAAGAGGCGGAGGAGTATCTCCTGCGGCTTAATCGCAAGAGCGTGCGGGTGGACGAGACCAGTTACTACCTTGGTCGGATTGAGGAGGTGCGGGAAAACTATAAACGCGCCATCCATTGGTACAGCTTGGTTGAACGTGGCGAAAATTATCTCAATGCCCAGATCCGCAGCGCACTGCTGCAGGCGCGTCTTGGCGATGTTGATGCCGCTCGCGCCCATCTTGGTGCAGTACAGGCTCGTGTCCCGGATCAGGGGCTGCGCCTCTATCTGGCCGAGGGCGAGATTCTGCGCGACGTCGAGCGCTACGACGAGGCGATAAAGGTCTATGACCACGCACT
>JAYUTP010000013.1:0-12848 GCA_043755075.1 Tenderia sp. (SeqCode) | reverse complement strand
TTGGGCGATAAAGCCGCCCGGTACGCGGGCAAAAATCGTAGGATTTTCATCGACGCTCTGAACAGCGTCGGCTGATACGGCAACCGCTACGCTGGCTTCGCTGGAAACGATCTCGACATTGATGAACAATCCCGGGCGCCACGCCATTTGCGGATTCGCCAGCGTCACGCGTGCCTTCGCGGTACGCGTTTGTTCGCCTACCAGTGCACCAATGTAGGAGAGGGTGCCGGATGCCGTTGAGTCGAACGCCGTGGCCTTGATCGTGACTTTCTCACCGACCCGTATCACATTCAGATCTTTCGCCGGCACGGTGATCTCGGCCCACACAGTCGACAGATCGGAGAGGGTGAAGATGCTCGCATCTTCCTTGACCGCTTCACCCAGGGCGATATGCTTTTCGACCACCATGCCGTCGAATGGCGCGCGAATCTCATGGCGGTTGAGCGCAGCGGAGCCGCCCGATACGCTTGGACTTGCGCCTAGCGCCATCAATTTCTGTTGGGCGTTTCGCACCGCGATTTCCGCCTCGCGCATCATCTGCTGGGCTTGCAGGTAATCCTGCGTCGCCGAGATCTTCTCTTCCCAGAGCTTCTTCTCACGTTCGAACGTCGTCCTGGCCAGCGCCAGGCGTTCCTGGGCTGAAAGCAGTTCACTGCGCTGCTCGGAAAGACTCGTGCTTGCAATCACGGCGAGTACCTGGCCTTTCTTCACCTGTTGTCCGAGGTGCGCGTATAAACCCTCGACCACGCCTGACAACCGCGGTACCACGTGCGCTGTTCTGTCCTCGTTGAAGCGGATTTCGCCGGGCAGAGTCATCGCGCTTTTGATACGCGCAGCGCCCGCGGTCTGGATCGTCACGCCCGCTGTCTTGATCTGCGTATCGGTCAACTCGATCTTCCCTTCCTCCTGAGAAAACGTGAATCGGAACGACTGGTTACCGACCTGAGCAAGCACTGCCGCCTCGAATACATGCGGCTCCTCGATCGGCGTGGCGCTCTTCAGGAAATCCTTTTCCGGGGCAAAGCGGATTTCCCGCGCCTCGCCATCCGGCCGTGTCACCGTCGCCGACACCGTGGCGGCGTTTGGCGGCAGCGCCTTGTCCTTGTTGAATAGATAAACGCGGAAACGCGGCTCACCTCCATCTTCCGACAGCAGGATTTCCAGCCCAAAGTCGCCCTCGACGAACAGCTCACCACCATGTGAGCCCTTGGCCGAAACTGTATCGTGGTGTTCCGCGTCCGCATGGTCATCGGAATGGTCATGATTGTCGTCAGATTTACTGCCGTGATGCTCGGTATCGGCATGGCCTTTTTCTTCCGCGTGGCTGTCGTGCCCCTGTCCGTCGCCTTCTGACGTGGATGTGTTCGTGCCGAGGATGAGACCGCCCAGCAGCACGCCGACGGCGACAATCGCCGCAATAGTGATGGTTTGTTGCTTGTTTATATTGAGTTTCATATTGGGCTCCTAAAGCTTGACAGCGGGCGCGATGGTTGAACCGGGTGACGCTTCGCCGAGCACGCGTTCGATCTCGGCGGCGGCCCGATGCGCTTCGGACAAGGCGCGCAAATATTGAGATTTGGCTTGAAACAGGGTGCGTTGGGCGTCCAGCACATCGAGAAAGTTGAACTTGCCCAATTCGAAGCCTTGAGTGGCGGCGTCGAAAGCGCTTTGCGCACCAGGTAGGATCTCCTTCTGTAGTAACTCGACCTCCTGGCGCGCGGCATTCAGGCGCTCATGGGCCTGTGCCAGCTCGCCGCCCAGACGCACCTCGGTGGCGGTCAATTCGTCCCGCACCTTGTCGGTTCGGCGCAGCGCTTCCAGCAGATTGCCCTGGTTGCGGTCGAACACTGGAATCGGCATCGACATACCGAAAATCGCCTGATTGAGACCCAGTTCTTCGTTACGCTGGGCGCCGAGGCTGACGGTCACATCGGGAATGCGGCGGCTGCGTTCCACGTCGGCCAGGGCCTGGCGGCGGTCGATTTCGATCCGGGCCCGCAAAAGGCTGGGCGCATTGGACAGACGCGCGATCAGGTCCGCCAGCGCTGGCAGAGAGGGCAGGGTTTCAACCTGGCCTTCCACGCGCTCGAAGCGGGGCATCGGATTGCCCCAAGTGGCAGCGAGACGCTTGCGTGCGAGGGCCAACTCGCTGCGGGCTTGGGTCAACTCCACCCGCACACCGCCCTCAGCCACACGCGCCTTGGTCTCTTCGACCGGGGACACCTTACCAGCAGCGACCCGCCGTGAAGCGGCTGTGGTTGCGCGTTGCGCAAGATCGACGGATGACAGGGCGAGACGCTGACGCTCTTGTGATACCAGCACGTCGAAAAATGCCGCCATCACAGTGGCGCGGATATCAGCCCGTTTGGCATTGAGTTCGGTGGACACAACATCGCGCCCGCGCTCGGCGGCTTCGATGCGGGCAGCGCGTTTGCCGCCAAGCTCGATGGGCTGGTTTAGCTGAAGCGTGGTGGTGCGCGTCGCACGTCGCGTATCTTCAATAGAGACCGAAATATCCGGATTAGGACGTACTTGCGCCTGAATAATCGTCGCGGCTACCGCCTCCAGTTCGCGCCCTGCAGCCGACAACTCGGCATTGGTGCCCAGGGCAAGAGCCAGTGCCGACTTCAGCGTGAGCGGCGCGGCGGATTCCGTTACGCGGTTAGTATGGGCACCCGTTGAGTCGTAAAGCGTACCGCGCGCGGTATCGGCGGTTTGAGCGAAGGATGAGTTGAAAAACAGCGCCGCCAACCCCAGCGGCAATAAAAGACTGCGCATCGAATTCTCCAAATATGAAAAAGGGAGGAATTCGGCGAGACGTCAGAATATCGCTAAGTGCGAATGGAAAACCAGAGATCGTCCCGCCGAGTTACGAAGCGGAACGCCAGTCGGGCCGTTTAGGACTGCTTGGGATATGGGAGGAATAGATGAAAGGATGGGGCTCGATGTAGCCAGAGCCTTGGGAAAACACTACCTGTGCCGGTTGCGCCAACACGGACTTCATACAAGATAGATGACAAAAACCACAGTCATTGTGCACCTTTGCTGGGCTGCTCTTGTCATCGGGAGTATCGGATGAAGCCTGATGCTTGTGAGCGTGGTGGCCAAAGTGCTGCGCCGACTGTCCTTCTTCGTGCTGGCAATAGGGCGCCACCGCTGCCCAGGATATCTGGAATGGCAATATCAACAGTAAAAAAGTGAGTAGCAGCCGTTTCATGAATCACAACTATAACATTCAGTTTAATGAGCGCACAATCGCGGCTGAGGGTGCTCAAAATATTTTCATACAATGTAAATGGACTTTCCCCTGCCCCGCATACAACTCACCAGATCAGCGAACTCTCCCGCGACTGGGGCAACGCAAACTGGGAGGGATATTGAACATGGGTCAAATAGAGGCCAGAGGGTTGTGCGGTCACCCCACCCAGACTACGATCGCAATGCTCCAGCACCTCCTTCGCCCACTCCACCGGCCGCTCTCCGGCCCCAATGGCCATCAACACACCGGCAATGTTACGGACCATGTGGTGGAGAAAGGCGTTGGCCTCAATGTCGATAAAGATCAGCTCATCGCGACGGCCCACCTCCAAGCGGTGAATCGTCCGTACCGGGCTTTTGGCCTGACACCCCTGCGCCCGGTAGGAGGTGAAGTCGTGTTCGCCAAGCAGATAATGCCCCGCCGCTGCCATCCGCTCCACGTCGAGCGGGCGATACTCCCAAGTGGTGCGCCGGGCAAGAAAACTGGGACGCACCAGACGATTGCAGATCACATAGCGGTAACTGCGACGCATGGCGCTAAAGCGGGCATGGAATTCATCGCTGATTGGCGTGGCCCAGAGGATCACCACCTCTTTAGGCAGATTGGCATTGGCACCGAAGATCCAGGCGCGCATCGGCCGTTCAACGTGGGTATCGAAATGGATCACCTGCTCGGCGGCGTGAACCCCGGTATCGGTACGGCCAGCGCAGATCACCCGCACTGATTCGTTAGCCACCTTTGACAGCGCCTTCTCCACAGCCTCCTGTACCGAAGGTGAGTGATCCTGATACTGCCAGCCACAAAAGGCGCTGCCGTCATACTCCACACCCAATGCTATGCGCATCTATCGATTCCTGCTGCTACCACAAAAAGCGCTTATTCTACCTCACTTACATAATGCAAACGCCGGAACCCGCCCGGCATTGCCACTTCAATAAAGGGTATCAGGACACCTCTACAAATTCGATCAAGCCACGATGGCAGCAAAAATAGGGGCTCTAGGCAGACGGAGAGTCTGCTCCTTGTTGGTGATGTGTCAACACCGATTACCATTCGCCAACATCGGGCCGAAGTCACGGTAGTGGGTGCCGATCGTCTCAGTTATCTATTACCGGATCTAATCCATTCAAAAACGCCCGTCCCTAATTTTTATAGGCGCTGAGTGTACTCGCTCAGGGGACATAGCTATTCGGGGCTAATTTTAAAGAGTGCACCCTTTGCGCGGCGGGTAAATTTAGTGCAAAATACCGCCCCTATTACAGGCAAGAGTCTGTGACTTACCCAACCCCACTGGAGAAGCAGGCCCGTTATGGCAAAAGAAGACGCTATTGAGATGGAAGGCACGGTTATTGACACTCTGCCCAACACCATGTTCCGCGTAGAACTGGAGAATGGTCATGTTGTCACCGCACACATCTCAGGGAAAATGCGCAAAAACTATATCCGCATACTGACCGGCGACAAAGTCACTGTGCAACTGACTCCGTACGATCTGTCCAAAGGACGTATATCCTACCGCGCCCGTTGAATCAGTCGACAGACTCGGCCTGAGCCTGTCGAGTCTCTTCCTCTATTTCGAAGCTCAGCTCACCGCCCTTCACGCCAATACGGACAAACCCACCCGATGCCAGGCGGCCAAATAGCAACTCTTCTGCCAACGGTTTTTTGATATTTTCTTTGATCACTCGGGCCATCGGACGTGCGCCCATGGCGGGATCGAACCCGTGCTCACCAAGCCACTCACGCGCCGCTGCGGAGATCTCCAGAGTCACATTTTTGTCATGCAACTGAGCTTCCAGCTCGATAATAAACTTATCTACTACGTGACCAATAGTCTTACGGCCTAGTGCCTTGAACTCAATGATTGCATCGATGCGATTGCGGAACTCGGGGGTAAATGCCTTTTTAATCGCCGCCATCCCATCACGGGCGTGATCCTGCTGAGTGAAGCCAATTGACGACCGACTGATCTGCTCAGCACCCGCATTGGTAGTCATCACGAGAATCACATTGCGGAAATCGGCCTGACGGCCATTGTTGTCCGTCAACGTCCCGTGATCCATCACCTGCAGCAACAGGTTAAAGACATCCGGATGAACCTTCTCTATTTCATCCAGTAGCAACACTGCATGGGGAGTTTTATTCACGGCATCCGTCAATAGTCCACCCTGATCAAATCCGACATAACCAGGAGGGGCACCGATAAGGCGGGAAACTGCGTGACGCTCCATATACTCGGACATATCGAAGCGGATCAATTCAATCCCCATCACCTTGGCTAGCTGGCGTGTGACTTCCGTCTTACCCACACCGGTGGGCCCGGCAAACAGGAAGGAGCCAATAGGCTTGTCATCATGGCCAAGGCCCGAACGAGCCAGTTTGATTGCCGTCGCCAGAGAATCAATCGCCGGGTCCTGACCAAAGACCACCATTTTGAGATCGCGATCCAGCGTTTTGAGTCGCTCGCGATCAGAACTAGCAATATGTTTAGTGGGAATACGCGCCATTTTGGCGATGATACCTTCCACATCGCGCACACCGACGGTCTTCTTGCGTTTCGAGGGTGACGCCATGCGCTGCTGTGCTCCCGCCTCATCAATAACATCAATCGCCTTATCAGGCAGGAAACGATCAGTGATATAACGCGCCGAAAGCTCCACAGCGGTTTTAATGGCCTGACGGGTATACTTAACCTGATGATGCTCTTCATAGCGGGACTTCAAACCATGCAGGATCTGAATGGTCTGGTTAATCGTCGGCTCTGGCACATCGATCTTCTGGAAACGGCGCGCCAAGGCGCGATCTTTTTCAAAAATACCGCGATACTCTTGATAAGTAGTTGAGCCAATGCACTTCAATTCACCGGACGCTAACGCTGGTTTGATGAGATTGGAAGCATCCATCACACCACCTGATGCAGCACCAGCGCCAATGATGGTATGTATCTCATCAATGAAGAGGATGTTGCCAGGATGCTTTTCCATCTGCGCCAACACCGCCTTCAAGCGCTTCTCAAAATCACCACGGTATTTAGTACCCGCCAACAACGCCCCCATATCCAATGAATAGACAGTGCAGTGCGCCAGCACCTCAGGCACTTCGCCATCAACAATGCGTTTGGCTAGGCCTTCCGCAAGCGCAGTCTTTCCAACACCTGCCTCACCGACAAAAAGCGGGTTATTTTTACGACGACGGCAAAGCACTTGAACGGTACGCTCAACTTCCTCATCACGGCCAATGAGCGGATCAATCTTGCCTTGTTTAGCACGCAAGTTAAGGTTGGTAGCAAAGCTGTCTAAGGCAGACTTGGCTGCGGGCTCGTCGCCACCTTCCTCCTCGTCTGGGCGGCCAAAATCCTCACCCTCTTGGTCTCCAGCAACTTTTGAGATGCCATGGGAGAGGTAATTCACTACATCAAGACGCGTAATACTCTGTGCATTCAATAGATAAACGGCTTGTGAATCAGGCTCACCAAAAATGGCGACCAAGACATTGGCACCTGTTACCTCTTCACGGCCGGAGCTCTGTACATGAAAGACCGCGCGTTGTAATACTCGCTGAAAACCGAGTGTTGGCTGAGTCTCTCGGCTATCTTCAGTAGAAAGAACGGGGGTTGTTTCATCTAAAAATGAGAGCAGCTCTCGTTTAAGGTAAGAGAGATCAGCACCGCAGGCACGCAAGACGCCAGCAGCGGCTGAATTATCCAGCAGCGCCATCAACAGATGCTCAACCGTCATAAATTCGTGATGTTTATCAGTAGCCTCACGAAAGGCGGTATTAAGCGTGAATTCCAATTCCTTGTTTAACATGACAAGCATCTCCTACGTTGCCTAGCACTGCACATCTAAATCTTATGCCTCCTCCATGGTGCATTTCAGCGGGTGCTGATGCTCATAAGAGCAATCATTCACCAGCGTCACCTTGGTTTCAGCCACATCTCGCGAATAAACACCACAGACGCCCACACCCTCGGTATGAATCTGCAACATTATTTGCGTTGCCTTCTCACGTCCCATGCCAAAAAATTGCTCCAGCACCTGTATAACGAACTCCATCGGAGTGTAATCGTCATTCAACAGCAAAACCTTATATAAAGGGGGACGCTTCAGCTGGGGCCGTGCCTCCTGAAGCGCTAAGTCATCGTTCGAATCGTGATCTGTCTGTTTTGTCATAACAGTTACGATTATAACCAAATCGACTTAGCCTGACAGTACATTCCACATAAAAAGGCCATAATTATTAGGCACCAAAAACGACCTAACCTATTAAAAAAATATGACTTTCTTCAGTCACTGTCAGAGATAGACACCCAATCAAACACTCCTTTTAAAATTTCCGTTTAAATATCTTTCGCCTTCATAATTAAAATCGGACGCATGAAGTAAAGCTTTAGCAGCACACGTCCTCTGGCCATCACAACCCTGAACGTTTTCAGTCTCAGTACCAGCTTCTTGACTTCTTGTGTTTTTTGGTCAACATTATTCCGTGAGTAGGGGGGGAATGTAGTTGTTATAAAACCCTGCAGCGGGCCGGAGTTTCCGGCATGAGTTTTGTGTTAACCGCGAGGTAAGTAAGCATGGCAAAAGGTATAGTTAAGTGGTTCAGTAATGCTAAGGGGTATGGATTTATTGCTCCAGAAGAGGGGGGCGATGACATTTTCGCTCACTTTTCTGCGATCGACATGGATGGGTACAAATCACTTCGACAGGGTCAAAAGGTTCTGTACGAGGTCTCTCAAGGTCCAAAAGGGTTGCTTGCCGCATCCATCAATATGGATGCTAGTGAAGTAGCTACTGACAACGCAACTTCACGGGGTTTTGAGACAGATTCCAATAATTAAATTGCAATAGAACCCCCGGTCGCACGATAAAACCTATAACGGTGACCGCGGGTTTTTTATTTACGCAGACTTTTTCAAACGTTTTTACCGCTTAGCAACCATAGCAAAGCCAAATACTGAACAATTCAGTCCAGCCACTCCCTCCACAGTGAGGCACTCTTGGCATGTGACGTGAGCATTTCCTGTATTTGAAAATGCACTCAGGTGTTCTACCATCGCCTCCCCATTAGCGTTAAACCCTGCGAGACATGGCCAAAATAATTCTCTTCAACAAACCCTATGACGTGCTCTCCCAGTTCACCGGCAAAAATGAGTGCGGCACGCTGGCCGACTACATCGACCTGAAGGACGTCTACCCGGCGGGCCGCCTTGATCGCGACAGCGAGGGGTTACTGGTATTGACCGATGATGGTGGCATACAACATCGCATCGCCGAGCCACGTCACAAGATGGCCAAGACCTACTGGGCGCAGGTCGAAGGGGTTCCCGATGAAGCGGCGCTGGAACAGCTGCGCCGTGGCGTGGAACTCAAGGACGGCATGACCAAGCCAGCTGAAGCCCGTCTGATCGAGCCACCCACCATCTGGCAACGCACCCCGCCGATCCGCTATCGCGCCAACATTCCCGACAGCTGGATCGAACTCACCATTAGCGAAGGACGCAACCGCCAGGTTCGGCGCATGACCGCGGCGATTGGCCACCCCACCCTACGATTGATCCGCTATCGTGTTGGCCCTTGGACGCTAGATGGAATTAATCCCAGTGAATGGCGCATGACCGACTGCCCAGCAGAGCTACTATCTAATACCGCCAAACAAACGAGAACAAAAAATAATGACCTGGAAACCCAACGTCACCGTCGCCGCCGTCATTGAGCGGGACGGCAAATTCCTGCTAGTCGAGGAAAATCAAGGGCTCAGCCAGACCGTCTTCAACCAGCCTGCCGGTCATCTCGACGAGGGCGAAAGCCTGCTCAACGCCACCCTCCGCGAGACCCTGGAGGAGACCTCCCACAGCTTCACCCCCAGCGCCATCGTCGGCATCTATCGCTGGATCGAACCCAAATCGGCCACCACCTATCTGCGTGTCTGTTTCACTGGCGAAATCAGCGCTCATGACCCCAGCCTTGAACTGGACGATGACATCATCGCCGCCCACTGGCTCACGCTGGAAGAGATCGACAGACTCTCCCCGCGACTGCGCAGTCCGTTGGTGCGACGCTGCATCGACGATTACCTGGCCGGACGGCGCTACCCGTTGACGTTGCTGACCGACATGGAGCTATAACCGACCTGCGGCGGCGGACGTTTTATATTAAAATGCTTGCTCTTTTGGCTCCCGGAAATTTAGTCACCATGGCTCCAAACTCTCCACAGCGCATCATCGTCGGCATGTCGGGCGGTGTTGATTCCTCCGTGACCGCGCTGTTGTTGCAGCAGCAGGGCTATGCGGTGAGCGGCCTGTTCATGAAGAACTGGGAGGATTATCCCGACGGCGAATGCCCGGCGGTGCAGGATTCGCAGGATGTGATGGCGGTCTGCGACCAGCTCGGCATTACGATGGATGGTGTCAATTTTGCTGCTGAGTATTGGGAACGGGTCTTTGCTTATTTCCTCGAAGAGTACAAAGCGGGTCGCACCCCCAATCCCGACGTGCTCTGTAATAAAGAGATTAAATTCAAGGCCTTCCTCGACTACGCCCTGGCTCACGGCGCCGACAAGATCGCCACCGGCCACTACGCCAAGGTGGAGTTCCGCGATGGCTATTACCGTCTGTTCAAGGCCACCGATCAGAACAAGGATCAGACCTACTTTCTTTATACCCTAGGTCAGACGCAGCTCTCCAAAACGCTCTTCCCGCTCGGTGATCTACCCAAGCCGGAGGTGCGCCGTATCGCCGAACAGCACCATTTCATCAATGCCAAGAAGAAGGACTCCACCGGGATATGCTTCATCGGCGAGCGCAAATTTAAGGAGTTTCTCAGCCAGTACCTGCCTGCCCAACCGGGCGAGATGCGCACCCCAAAAGGCGAACTTATCGGTAGGCACGACGGCCTGATGTACCACACGCTCGGCCAACGCCAAGGATTAAAGATCGGTGGCCGCAAGGAGTCGAGTGGCGAACCGTGGTTTGTGGTCGGCAAGGATCTGGAGCGCAATATCTTGCTAGTGGCTCAGGGCGAACACCCGATGCTCTATAGCGATACCTTGGAGGCGAGCCAGCTCCATTGGACCATCGGCGCAGCCCCCCAAACGCCGCTGCGTTGCGCTGCTAAAAGCCGTTATCGCCAACCGGAACAGCCCTGTACCATCACATGGTTAAAGAGCGACCGCTGCCAAGTTGTTTTTGATGAGCCGCAACGCGCCGTCACGCCCGGCCAGTCGGTGGTTTTTTACAAGGGCGACGAATGTCTGGGAGGGGGTATCATCGAGACCACCGCCACCACGCATCACTCTGCCGCCAAGCTTTTAGAGCCTGTTCATAATATTGATTAAGGAATACCACGCACTATGGAACACAGTTACCGCGAACAAGTGATCGCCTTTGCCGGCGTCTGGCAAGCCGTTAAGTTGGTGCAACAGATAGCTCGTCAGGGCAAGGCTGACAGCGCCGATATGGCGGTCTGCATCGAAAGTCTGTTTGAGATGAATCCCGCCACCACTGAAGCGGTCTATGGCGAGATCAAAGGGCTGACCACTGGCCTCAACGCCATTCTCGAACAATTTGGCGACGCCACCAACCAGCGCGACCTGGAGCTGACCAAATATGTGATTGCAGTGATGCACTTGGAGCGCAAGCTGATGCGCCAACCGGAGATGCTGGAGAAGGTCAGCGGGGGGCTAGCGTTAGCCAAAAGCCAGGCCGATCACTTCGGTTCCAGCACCCACGAAAATGTCATCGCCAACATCGGCGACCTCTACGCCCAAACCATCAGCACGCTGACGCCAAAAGTGATCGTCCAAGGCGAACAAGGTCACCTCAGCAACAGCGCCAATGCCGCCAAGGTACGCACCCTGTTGCTGGCGGCAATCCGCTCCACGGTACTCTGGTATCAGTGTGGTGGCCGCCGCCTTGGGCTGCTTTTCAACCGCAAAAAATTGCTCAACCAGACCAAAGCGTTATTGAATGAAATCAACTAAGACAGGAACCGACATGGAACTGACAGAACTGACCGCCATCTCCCCCATCGACGGCCGCTACGGCAACAAAACCCGCGACCTGCGCCCCATTTTCAGCGAGTTCGGCCTGATCCGTCACCGTGTGTTGGTGGAGGTACGCTGGCTGCAGATGCTGGCCGCCGAGCCCACCATCGCCGAAGTGCCTGCCTTGGGCGAACATGCCAACAACATCCTCAACAATATTTTCGACAAGTTCAGCGTTGAAGATGCGCAGCGGGTCAAGAATATCGAGAAGACCACCAACCATGATGTGAAGGCGGTGGAGTACTTTCTGAAAGAGAAGATCGCGGGTAATACCGAGCTGGAAGCAGTGAGTGAGTTCATTCACTTCGCCTGCACCTCTGAGGACATCAACAACCTCGCCTACGGCCTGATGCTGCGCGAGGCACGGACTCAGTCGCTGCTGCCGATGATGGATGAGACCATCACCGCGATCAGCGCCCTGGCCCACAAGTACGCCAACGTGCCGATGTTGTCACGCACCCACGGCCAACCCGCCTCCCCCACCACCCTGGGCAAGGAGATGGCCAACGTCGCATTTCGCCTCAAACGCCAACGCCAACAGGTGGTGATGGTGCCGATACTGGGCAAGGTCAATGGTGCCGTCGGCAACTATAACGCCCATTTATCCGCCTATCCGGAGCTCGATTGGCAGGGAATGGCGCAGCAGTTTGTGACCAGTCTGGGACTCGACTGGAACCCCTACACCACTCAGATTGAACCGCACGACTATGTTGCCGAACTGTTCGACGCCGTGGCCCGCTTCAACACCGTGCTGATCGATTTCTGCCGCGATGTCTGGGGTTACATCTCCGTCGGCTATTTCAAACAGCGCACCGTCGCTGGCGAGATTGGCTCCTCCACCATGCCGCACAAGGTCAACCCGATCGACTTTGAGAATGCCGAGGGCAATTTGGGGCTGGCCAACGCCATCTTCGACCATCTCGCCGCCAAGCTGCCGATCTCCCGCTGGCAACGCGACCTGACCGACTCCACCGTGCTGCGTAATCTCGGTGTTGGCCTGGCCCATGGCGCTATCGCCTATCAGTCGTGCCTCAAGGGTATATCCAAACTAGAGGCCAACGAAGCGCGTCTCGCCGCGGATCTGGACAGCTGTTGGGAAGTGCTGGCCGAGCCAATCCAGACCGTGATGCGCCGCTACGCCATCGAAAAACCCTACGAGAAGCTCAAGGAGCTGACCCGCGGCAAAGGGATCGACAAACAGAGCATGCAGAGCTTTATCCAGGGACTGGCCATTCCTGATGCAGAGAAGGCGCGACTCCTGGAGATGACCCCCGCCAACTACATTGGCAACGCTATCGAACAAGCTCAGTCACTCTAAACACCCATCATAAGGGGTGGAAAATTTTCTACCCCTCATCAATTCTGTGACAGACAGCACAGTTATTTAAAGCACCATCGCCATAATTGAATCGTCGGCAACATGTAACCACCACCCCGCATCCACCCCGACGCTAAGGTTACGTAATGCCAACATCCGACCCGGACTGTTTGAGGGAGACAGCTCGGGTTTTTTTATGCCTGTGCGCTCGTCAGGGGCCCGCCGTGG
>JAYUTP010000012.1:0-5224 GCA_043755075.1 Tenderia sp. (SeqCode) | reverse complement strand
GGTCGCCATTAGTCACACTGAACTGGCTTATTTTTTCATTGGCATACTGGGTCAGTTTGGCCTTGAAGTCGGCGTTGGCTCCCTTGCTCAGGTCTGCCTCAATGGTCCAATACTCTTGGGCGATGAATTTTTCGATATCCAGCTCGCGCTCAGCAATCAACCGCAGCGCCGGGCTCTGGACGCGGCCAGCGGAGAGGCCGCGACGGATTTTTTTCCACAGCAGCGGCGAGAGATTGAAGCCGACCAA
Organism: Tenderia sp. (SeqCode); assembly: GCA_043755075.1. Classification (GTDB taxonomy): domain Bacteria; phylum Pseudomonadota; class Gammaproteobacteria; order Tenderiales; family Tenderiaceae; genus JAKFXL01. The sequence continues at coordinate 4,977 of JAYUTP010000012.1, read as the reverse complement.
GTAGTCGAGGGCGCGGCGCGCCTGCTGGGCGTTGACCAGTTCGGTGGAGAGTTCGCGAGGATTCTCCATCGCTTCCAGAATTGCCTTTTGGGTGATTTCATGGAAGACCACGCGCTGCACAGTTTTGCCCTTGAGCAGACCCTGCTCTTTCAGGTGCTCACAGATGTGCCAGGAGATCGCTTCACCTTCACGATCAGGGTCAGTTGCGAGGAAGAGGTTGTCGACCTTGGCGATGGCCTTGGCGATAGCGTCGATATGCTTCTGGTTTTTGTCGATCACCTGGTATTTCATGGTGAAGCCATGCTCGGTATCAACCGCTCCTTCTTTGGGGAGCAGGTCACGGACGTGGCCGTAGGAGGCCAACACCTCAAAGCCAGCGCCAAGATACTTTTTTATAGTCTTGCACTTGGCGGGTGATTCTACGATGACGAGGTTTTTGCTCATGGAGTTCTGTGCCAGTCGTCCGTGGTGGTTGTTTGGGTGATAGCGGTCAAACCAGTACAGAGTTTAGGTTGCCGCCATCGCTGTTCATGGCCTTTGGGGTCAAAATTCCGGCCGGGCTTAGTGCAGCGGCCTAGCAATTCCGTCGAAAAGCAGATCTTCCATCCATGCCAGTGCGGCCTCCTGGCCGGGTTGGTTGAAGAGCACCATAAGGATGACCCACTTCAGTTGTGGCAGGTCAATGTCGCCCGTCTCAAGCGCCATGGCGCGATCGATCACTAGTTCGCGGCTGACGGGGTCAAGTACGCCGGTTTGTTCCAAAAATAGCATGAAGCCACGGCACTCGCGGTCGAGGCGATCCTGTTCCTGGGTGGCGTAGACGCGAATCGAATGACCCGAGTGGCTGTCAGGCAGATTATCAGCGCCAATCTGATCCTGAAAGCTGTGCTCACGGGCATTGGCTAGCGCTTCGAGCCAAGCGAAGGCTTTATCGATCTCTTTGTGCTGAAAACCAGCGTCGTCGAGGTGGTCGCGCAGAACCGATTCCTCAGGCATGACGCCTGTTTCACTGTCGAGACAGTGTTCAAACAGGTACATGAGAATGTCTAGCATGTTCTCTTTCATTGCTTTCCTATTTCATTCGGCCTTTTCATCCAGCCTATTTCGAAACTCGGGTATACAGCCCGCCGGCCGCGGAGGATACCACTCCCTGCAACTCCAAGACCAGCAGAATGGCGGAAACCTGCTCGGTCGTCAAATTGGCGTGCCCTACTAATGTATCCACAGAGACTGGGTCATAGCCCATGTTTTCAAGGAGTTTTAGCTGCTGGCTGTCGAGGTCGGGGGTGTCATGCCCAGTGCTATGTTCAACGTCGTGGTTAAGTGAGTAGTTGAGTTTTGCCAGCGGGCCGAGCTCTTCAATAATATCCTCCACCGTCTCGACTAGCTTGGCCCCTTGGCGGATTAAGGCGTGGCAGCCACGGGCCAACGGGTTGTGGATCGAGCCAGGAATGGCAAAGACCTCGCGTCCTTGCTCTGCCGCCAGCCGGGCGGTGATCAGCGAGCCGCTCAGAGGTGCCGCCTCTACCACCAAGGTTCCTAGGCTCAGGCCGCTGATGATGCGGTTGCGGCGAGGGAAGTGGTCGGCCAGCGGTGGAGTGCCGATGGGGAATTCGGATATTAGGGCACCAGCGGCGGCGATCTGGTGGGCGAGATTGCGGTGGCGGGCTGGGTAGACCCGATCAAGGCCGGTACCGGTGACGGCGATGGTGACTCCATGTCCCAGCAGCGCCCCTTGGTGGGCGGCGGCATCAATCCCGAGTGCCAGTCCGCTCGTGATGGTGAGCCCGGCCTGGGCCAAACTTTTGGCAAAATTGCGGGCATTCTCCTGGCCGCCTGGAGATGGATTGCGGCTGCCGACGATGCCCAGCTGTGGCGTCTTGAGCGAATTGGGATCGCCATTTACAAAGAGCAGGGGTGGCGGGTCGTCAATTTCGCGCAGCAGCGGCGGATAGATCGGGTCGGCCAACGTGATGATGTGATGGCTATCGCTGCTTGTCAGCCATGCTAGATCTTTCTCTATGACGCTCCAGTCGGGATTGCGTAGCCAAGCAACTGTCTCCTTGGGGAGGCCGCTGCTACTGCCGAGCTCCTTTACGCCGTAGTTGAAAACAGTGACAGGATCGCCATAACGCTGCAACAGGTCGGCATAACGCTTGGTGCCGATGCCCGGGCAGTGCAGCAGGGCGAGCCAGTAATTGAGAGATTCTGCGGGAGTGTTGTCCATCTTGCGATGCGCTGGTGACCAAAGTTTGGTCACCAGCGTAGCATTTAATCCCGACGATAAACTAGGGGTTGCTGACGGGATCCTTGATGCGGATGTCGCGGGAGGCGTTCATTACCATAGCGTAGCTGATGCGGTCGAAGACACGCACCACCATCAGTAAGCCGGTCCGTTCATCGGGAAGTTGCAGCTTTGATTTGAATAACCCGGTTGATGAGGGGTCATTGATGGTGGCACCTGCTTGGCGTACCGCCAGTACATGCCCCGATTCAATGCCATCCTCTTTGCCGAGATTGATGACCACTGTCTGATACTGGCCGACGCTGGACATGCCGTCGATGAGGGAGATGATCAACCCCTCGACCTTCTGTTCGGGTGAGCGCGGCAGGAAGCTCTGGTCGCGCTGCGCTTCATCAGGGATTAGTACTTTGTCACCGAGCAGTGTCTCGCGATAGCTTTTGGTGATACGCAGCGTGGCGGGATCGCCTTGACGCGTTAGCTCCGCATCAGAGACATGAATCGCCTCGTAGCCAAGGATTTCATCCTCATTGGCGGGGTTACGATAGGTCTGATTCATGCGATAGATGGCGTAACGTTTGGTCTCGTTGTTCTGTTCCAGTTGCAGCGCGTAGACGTTATTGCCGATGCCGCTGATCAGGCGCGAATCCTCTGCCGAGGCGACAAAACCAGCCTGATCAAGCTGCTCCTGAGTGAGGATGCGCGGCTGAAACAGGAATTGGCTGATGGCGGTGGCTGGCACCGCTGGAACGGCGCTGCTGAGCTGAGTGGAGCGTGTCTGTGGGGACAGTTTTACGGTTCGCTGGCCATCGCCACGATCGATTTGCAGCACCGGCTTGCCGTCAACAAATACCAGAGAGATGGCGTCGCCTGGATAGATTAGATGCGGGTTTTGGATGTCGGGGTTGAGGTTCCAAATCTCGGGCCAGCGCCAAGGATCCTGTAGAAATTTGGATGAGATGTCCCAGAGGGTATCGCCTTTGACCACGACATAACGTGCCGGATAGTCAGGTTTGAGTGCCAAGGTGTCGGCAATGAGGCTGCTGTTGAAGCAGAGGGTGACGGCAAGAGCCAGCAGTGCTTTCCTGATCGACATGGGGCATCCTTTTCAATCGTTTCCGTACGGATCTAGTTAATGACAGAAAGTACACCAACTTTAAAGCTTATTAAAGGTGTGGTGACGATAAGCTGCGATGAACACAGTTCAGCAGTATAATCGGCAGCCCGAACAATTATTGAATGATTTATTATGGCAATCAGACCGATATTACATTTTCCCGACCCCAAATTGAGAACCCCATCAACAGCGGTGGCGTTGGTGGATGATGATATCCGTGCCTTGATCGACGATATGTTCGATACCATGTATGAGGCACCAGGCATCGGTCTGGCGGCGCCGCAGGTGGCGGCCTTCAAGCGGGTGATAGTAATTGATACCTCCGAGGATAAAAACTCCCCGCTGGCGTTGGTGAATCCCGAGTTGCTCGAGACCCGTGGTCTTGAGGAGAGCGAGGAGGGGTGTCTGTCGGTGCCTGGCATCTATGAGTCGGTGAAGCGCGCCGACTGGATCAAGGTGCGCGCGCTGGACCGCGATGGCCAGTCGTTTGAAATGGAGGTCAGCGGTCTGGAGGCGATCTGCATCCAGCACGAGATTGATCACCTTGATGGTAAGCTTTTTGTCGACTATCTCTCCGAAATCAAGCGCCAGCGCATTCGCAAAAAAATGGAGAAACAGCGCCGCCAGACCTTCTAGCGCCGCATGTCATCCCTAAACCTATAACAAGCAGGAGCGCCATGACAGAAGTAGCGGGCTTGAAAGTGATCTTTGCCGGAACGCCGGAGTTTGCCGCTGTGGCGCTACAGGCGCTGATCGATTCCCGTCATCAGGTGATTGCCGCCTACACCCAGCCTGACCGTCCCGCCGGGCGTGGCCGTAAATTAACAGCCAGTCCGGTGAAACTGCTGGCGCAGGCCAATAACATTCCTGTCTACCAACCCGAACGACTCAAGGGTGAGGCGGAACAGCAGCCGCTGCGCGATCTAGATGCCGATGTCATGGTGGTGGTGGCCTATGGTCTGATACTGCCCGAGGCGGTGCTCGATACCCCACGGCTGGGGTGTATTAATATCCACGCCTCACTATTACCACGCTGGCGCGGTGCCGCCCCGATTCAGCGCGCTATACTCGCCGGTGATGAGGCGAGCGGTGTCACCATCATGCAGATGGATGTCGGGCTCGACACCGGCGCCATGCTGGTGATTGAAGAGACCCCTATCCGCCGCGACGATAACGCCACCACCCTGCACGACCGCCTCGCCGAGATTGGTGCCCGCACCGTTATCACGGCGCTGGATCAGTTGCAGCGCGGCAGTGCCAAGCCGGTTGCCCAAGACGAGGGTCAAACCTGTTACGCCCATAAACTCTCCAAGGAGGAGGCGCTGCTGGATTGGCGTCGCCCCTCCATCGAGCTGGAGCGGCAGGTGCGCGCCTTCAACCCCTGGCCGGTGGCGCAAACCCATTACGCAGGTGAGGTGGTGCGGATCTGGCAGGCGCGGGCGCTGGAGGGTGTGAGCACCGATGGCGCTGCTCCCGGCACAGTAGTCGCCGCCACTAAAGCGGGGATCGATGTCGCCACGGGTGGCGGCGTGTTGCGGCTATTGCAGATCCAGCTCCCCGGGGGGCGGCCACTGGCGGCGGTGGATCTGCTCAACGCCCGCAAGTCATTGAAGCAGGC
>JAYUTP010000011.1:0-7801 GCA_043755075.1 Tenderia sp. (SeqCode) | reverse complement strand
GTGGCCGAGATCATGCTTGCCAATGTCTCTGGACGGAAATGGGAGCTGGTGGAAAATCCGATCATGGAGCGTGGTGGTTGTCGCATTGAAACCGACTCTTCCAGTGTTGATGCCACCATTGAGTCGCGGGTTGCCGCCATTGCCGCCCGCATTATGGGTGGGGAGCGCTCCAATGACAGCTGAACCAATCTTCTTGGCGGACATGGCGCAACGGCTGCAACGGCGCGGCGACAGCATCGCCCAGCACGTGCCGTTGGTGGTGACGGGCAAGCTCACTCGTATGGTGGGGCTAACACTTGAAGCCGTGGGAGTGCAGGCGGCGATCGGTAGCCGTTGTCTCATTGTGAATGTCGGCGGTGAACCTATTGAGGCGGAGGTGGTGGGTTTCTCCGGTGACAAAACGTATCTCATGCCGATTGGCGATATTCGTGGCTTGATGCCAAACGCCAAAGTGATTCCGACCCATGGTGTCTGTTCCGCCCCGGCGGGAACGTCACTGTTGGGAAGGGTGCTGGATGGCTCAGGACGGCCACTTGATAATCGTGGGCCAATTGATGCTGAGGCGCAGGTTTCGCTCACCGGCAACTTCATTAACCCTTTGAGTCGCCATCCGATTGAAGTGCCGCTTGATGTTGGTGTCGGTGCTATTAATGCCCTGCTGACCGTGGGGCGTGGGCAGCGCATGGGGCTGTTTGCTGGCAGCGGTGTTGGCAAGAGTGTGTTGCTGGGCATGATGACCAAGTACACCACCGCCGATGTCATCGTTGTTGGATTGATTGGTGAGCGTGGCCGTGAGGTGAAGGAGTTTATCGAGCGCATCCTGGGTGAAGAGGGGCGTGCCCGCGCCGTGGTGGTGGCCACGCCTGCTGATAATTCACCGCTGATGCGTATGCACGGTGCCATGCTCTCTACCAGTATCGCTGAGTATTTTCGTGATCAGGGCAAACATGTACTGCTGTTGATGGATTCATTGACACGTTATGCCCAGGCGCAGCGCGAGATCGCGCTGGCCATTGGTGAACCTCCGGCGACCAAAGGTTATCCACCTTCAGTCTTTGCCAAGCTGCCACAGCTGGTGGAACGCGCCGGTAATGGTAGCGAAAGCGGCGGTTCGATCACCGCTTTTTATACCGTGCTAACCGAGGGTGATGATCAGCAAGATCCCATCGCCGATGCTGCTCGCGCCATCCTTGATGGCCACATTGTACTGTCGCGCAATCTCGCCGAGATGGGCCACTATCCGGCCATCGACATTGAGGCCTCCGTTAGTCGCGTGATGAATGAGATCGTCACCCCGGAGCATCTTGCCAACGCTCGCCGTGTTAAACAGATCTACTCTAGTTACCAACAACATCGCGACTTGATCAGTGTAGGTGCTTACAGCCGAGGCAGTAACCCGGCGGTTGATGAGGCGATTGTTTATTACCCCAAGATTATGAATTTTTTGGCGCAAGGCTTTGATGAGTCGGTGTCGTTTGAAGAGAGTCTGGCGGGGCTAAATGAGATTATTGAAAATAAGAGCAAGGAGAAAAGCCCAGCGCGCGCCTGATGGGAGCTGAAAGATGAGAGCTGAAAATGGTCAAATCAAAGCGATTTAAACCGATTGTTGAGCTGGCGCATAACTCCGAGCGAGAGGCGGCCAAGGCGTTAGGTGTGGCGTTGCAACACCTGCATGAGAGTGAAGCACAGCTGCGGCAGTTACAGGCATATCGTGAAGAGTACGAGCAACGCCTACAACAGGCAGGCAATCATGGTATGAGCGGTCAACAACTCAATGAATACCGCCACTTCATCGTCAAAATCGGCGCGGCTATTGAAAGCCAACAAGCCACCCTGGAGCAGACGCAGACGGTGCTGGATGAGAAGAAAAAATTCTGGTTTTCAAAACGTGGTCGCTCCAAAGCACTAGACTCGGTGCTTGACCATTACCTTGAGGATGAACAACGTCAGCTCGATAAACGTGAGCAGCGTGAACAGGATGATCGTTCCGGTAATGGCCGCGACATAGAAAATGAATAGTGCCAAAACTGTAAATTTCCTTATTTTCGTTGATGTGCTCTTTAGGTCAGTGGCGCAAAACGCGGAGCTCAATGTGATTGAATTTTTACGGTCGTAGTGATGATGCCTTGCTTGTGATTGATCGCTTGATGGGGTAACAATGATCTTTTTTTCTCTATTTTTATCTGTGGTTAGTTTTGGTCATGAGTATTTATTTCCCCGTATATATCCCTTTATTATCCCTTGGCACAACAGTTGCAATTTTCCTGATAAGTACACAACCAGAATCAGAAAAATTTAAATCATGCAGGCCAGCGCACCCGATCTTTCTGTAATGCCAGTGAATCTTAACCAAGGTTCTGTCTCTGGTGTTACATCGCCTGAAAAGTCCCAACCTATTGGAACTCAAGGTGAAAAACCAGGCAGAGACTTTGCCGAGTCGCTCGATAGTTCAATGCAGGCCTTGCAACAGGGGGAGCCATCTCCGCCTGTGAGCGGTGCCCCCGCCCAGCAGCAAGTGAAGGTTGAACAATATCTCAATGCACAACCACTGTTGGCAGGTGGCAATGGTTTGCCGCTTGAGGATGGAGTTGCCACTACTGATGCTAGTGGCGATGAGCTGACAGCGGACTTGCGCGAGCTGTTTGATAATGGCTCATCGACATCTGTACTTGATGACCCTTCGGCCAGTTCGCAGGGCGAGGCTGGCACGATAGCGCCGTTGATAATGTCGCCGGGGACTGATGAGGCTCGAGCACAACTTGATCAGCGCCGCCTTTTTGAACGTTTCCAATCGTTACCTGAAGTGCGGCAGATGGTGAGTGATCTGCCTCCGGGGGCGTTGCGCCAAGCTTTGGGGCGATTGGGCAACCAAACATCTGCCACTGTGGCTGCCGAGCCCAAACAACCTGTCGGCTGGCTGAGTAGCAACAGTGATGGGGTGGCGCTAACACCCGTAGTACAAGGCGACATCATTGCGCTGCAGTTGTCGAAAATGGCCGAGATGAAAAACATGACCATGACACTGCAAGATGGCGCGGTACTGGATTCGATGGTTAAGGCCGACATGCCCGATACCTCAACGCTCTCCAGCACGATGTTGCAGCGTCAGGCGAGTCCGGCACTAGTCAGCAGCGATGCCCGGCCAGCAAATCCAGCATTTATTGCTGTACCACTGCGTGATGCCCAGTGGCAAACTGAATTCAGTAATCGTGTTACCTGGCTGGCCCGTGCAGGAGGGAATCAGACGGCTGAAATCCGTCTTAATCCAGCCAACCTGGGGCCGATTGAGGTGAGAGTGGTGATGAAGGATGATCAAGCCACCATTACCTTTACGGCGCAGCACGGAATGGTGCGTGAGGCCATTGAAGCGAGCTTGCCACGACTGCGTGAAATGTTTTCGGGAAGTGGTTTGCAGCTTGCCAACGCCAATGTATCGGATCAATCACTGCAAGAGCAACGCCAGCAGCATCAGCAGGATTCTGCCGCAGATGGCGGCCGGTCTCAAGGTCGTTATGACCAAATGGATGAGTTGGGCGATCTTATCTCCCCCCTTGTCATATCACACTCTTCGATGCTTGTTGATAGCGTCGATCTCTATGCTTAAAACACACCTCCGTTAGTCGCAGATTTATTCAGTGATAGGCTTGTCGTATTGCTGGCGTTCGTGCGTCGAGCTGGCTGTCAAATTGATGTCACTCTCAGGTTTTCGTTTGTAACCAATTGAATTATTAATAAAATATAAGTGGCCCTATTTTTGCTTTGTTAGCAATACGCTAGACAATTGCAATGTGGAGATACTAAAAATGGCTGACAAGGGAAAACCCGTAGAGGCAGCAGAGGGTAAAGCCGCAGGCGGGGGTAAAAAGAAAATGATCATCATGATTGTGGTGATTGTTTTGCTGCTCGGCGGCGGGACAGTTGGAACACTTTATTTTATGGGAATGTTGGGTGGTGGTACCAAACATGAGGAGGCCGCCAAACCCGAAGAAGCCGCCAAAAATGAACCGGTTTATTTTGCCTTTGAACAGCCTTTCACGGTCAATTTTGAAACTGAGACAGGGCTGCGTTTTCTCCAGGTAGGGGTGGAATTGATGTCATACGACCCACTTGCGATTGAAGCTCTGAAGACACACATGCCAGTCATTAAAAACAACATCATTCTGATGTTCAGCAGTCAAAATTTTGAAACACTGGTGAGTCGTGAAGGCAAGGATAAGCTCCGAGCTGCAGCGCTGACCGAGATTCAAAACGTACTGCAAAAATATTACGGCAAGCCTGGTGTAGAAGAGATCTACTTCACCACCTTTGTGATGCAGTAAGTCATGTCAGTCAACGATCTCTTATCTCAGGATGAAATTGATGCGCTGCTCCACGGTGTGGATGGTGGTGACATCGAGCCCGATGAAGACATCTTTGATGGTGAGGCGCGCTCCTATGATTTTACCAGCCAGGACAGGATTGTCCGTGGCCGCATGCCGACCCTGGAGATGATTAACGAACGCTTTGCCCGTTACTTCAGAACCAGTCTTTTTAATATGTTGCGTCGCACACCTGAGATCTCAGTCGGGGGGGTGCAGATGCTCAAATTTGCCGAATACGTCCACAGTCTCTTTGTCCCCACCAGCCTTAATCTGATTAACCTTCGTCCGCTACGCGGTTCTGGTTTAGTAGTGTTTGATCCCAAGCTTGTATTCATTGTGGTGGATAATTTTTTTGGTGGTAGTGGAAAGTTTTACAACAGGATCGAAGGACGCGAATTCACCCAGACAGAGTCACGCGTCATTCAGATAATATTGGAAAAAGCGTTTATTGATATGCAGGAAGCTTGGTCACCGGTGATGACTGTTGAATTTACCTATCAGAGCTCCGAGGTCAATCCCCATTTCGCCAACATTGTTAGCCCGACTGAAGTTGTGGTGATCAGTACCTTTCATATTGAACTTGAAGGCGGTGGTGGCGATATGCACGTCACCATTCCTTACTCAATGTTGGAACCGATTCGTGAATTGCTTGATGCGGGCACTGTCAGTGATCGTACTGAAACCGATGAGCGCTGGACGTTGGCCTTGAGGGAGGATATCAAGGCCGCCGATATTCGCCTTAAGAGCACATTGATGGAAGTTGAGTTGACGTTGGAGGAGGTCATAAATATGAAAGTAGGCGACATTATTCCATTTGAATTTCCCGAAGTTGTCATGTTAACGACAGACGATGATGTACCAGTGTTTCGCGGAAAATTCGGGGTTTCGTTGGGAAGTAATGCCATCAAAATTATTGAACCTGTGCATAAAAAATTGCCAGCAGTAGCAAAATTAGGAGAGTAGTGATGAGTGATACTAGCGATGATGTTGACGCAGGCGACGATTGGGCTGCGGCGATGGCAGAACAGGCGGATACCGAAGAAGCGGCGGTTAAGGCTGCACACTTTGATGAGTTCTCTTCCACCAAGGTTAGACATGGAAGTGGCGATGATAATCTTGAGATGATTCTCGATATTCCTGTGACTATCTCGATGGAGATCGGTCGAACAAAAATCAGTATTCGCAATCTATTGCAACTTAATCAAGGCTCGGTGGTTGAGCTTGACCGTCTGGCGGGTGAACCAATGGACGTACTGGTCAATGGCACCTTGATTGCGCATGGTGAAGTAGTGGTAGTAAACGAAAAGTTCGGTATCCGTCTCACGGATGTTGTCAGCGCCCAAGAGCGCATCAAGAAACTCAAGTAGGCATGGATCAGGAGTTGGTGATGTATAGCGGTCGAGGGTTGATCATGATTAGGCGTTTTGGAGTAGCGCTGCTGTTGCTCTTCTCTGCTTTTTTTTGCGTTATTGCCTGGGGGGCGGAGCCAGTCGTTACATCGCCAATCGTGGCTGCCTACTCACCGGTTGGGCAAATCATGAAGATGATTGTTGGCCTGATGGTTGTGTTGATAATGATCTTTGTGGTGGCATGGGTGGCGCGTAATTACATGGGATTCAATCCGTCATCTAATGCCGAACTCAAGTCTCTGGCCGGTGTTCTGGTTGGGCAAAAAGAACGGGTGGTACTGGTTCAGGTGGGGGTGCGTCAAATCCTGATTGGCGTGGCACCGGGGCAAATTACTCTATTGCACGTGCTCGACAAGGCTGATGAGGTGACGGTCGAATCATCACAACCCTTGAGTCCATTTGCTGAAAAATTAAAAAATTGTCTGGGGCCGAAAAAAAAATCATGAAGATAAACATCATGAAATTATTTTCGTTGCTATTGTTGCTGCCCTCAGTTGCGCTGGCAGCGCCGGGCATTGATGCCCTGTCCATGACCACTAACCCCAATGGCAGTGAGACCTATACCTTGACTATTCAGGTATTGATTCTCATGACCATGCTGACATTTCTTCCATCAATACTGTTGATGATGACTTGCTTTACTCGCATCGTCATCGTCCTGTCACTGCTGCGTCAGGCAATCGGCACCCCCTCTACTCCGACCAATCAAATCATCATTGGTCTGGGAATTTTCCTGACTTTTTTTATTATGGCACCGGTGTTTGATCGTATTTATGAAACTGCGGCCAAGCCCTACATGGATGGAACAATGGCCGGTGAGGTGGCGCTGGAAAAAGCCCAAATACCGATCAAACGCTTCATGATGGACCAGGTGCGCGATCCCGATTTAGCACTCTTTGTTGATCTTTCCGGCAAGAAGATTGATGACGAAAATCTTGCTTCCATTCCACTCTCGATATTGGTGCCCGCTTTTGTCACCAGTGAGCTCAAAACAGCCTTTCAGATAGGCTTCATCATCTTCATTCCATTTTTGATTATCGATCTGGTGGTGGCGAGTGTATTGATGGCCATGGGGATGATGATGTTGTCGCCACTGATCGTGTCGCTGCCGTTCAAGATTATGCTGTTTGTGCTTGTGGATGGTTGGGTGTTGATTATCGGTACGTTGGCATCAAGTTTTTACGTTACTTGAGGAGTGCGCAGTGATGACTGAAGAAGTGGTGTTGGATATTGGTCGTCATGCCATCCAGATTGTGATTGTGTTGGTTTCGATACTTCTCTTGCCAGCATTGGCAGTGGGCTTGCTAGTGAGTGTTTTTCAAGCGGCGACCCAGATTAATGAGCAGACTCTAAGCTTTATCCCCAAACTGCTGGTGACCTTTGTGGTTTTGATGGTGGCAGGGCCCTGGATACTCAATCTGTTGGTTGAGTACATTCGAACCCTGTTTAGCGAAATTCCCGGCCTGATTGGTTAGCATGGAGTTGGATTGTGAATTTTCAGTTTGATCAGATTGTCAGCCAGTTCAGCTGGTATCTGTTGCCACTCTTTCGTGTGGTTGGCTTCACCATGGTTGCCCCGATTTTTAGTACCGGTTTTGTGCCAAAGCGTGTTCGTCTTGGTCTGAGTGTAATGATAGCGTTGGTGGTGATGCCAAATCTCACCCCTGACCTGCACTTTGATCCAATCTCGCTAGCGGGCGGGTTAATGATTTTGCAACAAGTAATGGTTGGCGTTGTGCTCGGTTTTGTAATGCAAATTATTTTCGCCGCGATTGTCAATGCCGGTCAGCTGGTAGGGATGCAGATGGGGCTTGGTTTTGCCCAGATGATGGACCCGGCCAGTGGCGTGGTTGTGCCCGTGGTCAGCCAGTTCTACAACCTCATGGGGGTGCTGCTGTTTCTGGCCATGAATGGCCATTTGGTGCTGATTCAGGTGTTGGTGGATAGTTTTTCGATCCTGCCGGTGGGTGCGGGCGGGCTGCCAACGTCGGCGTTTATCAATATCGCCTATTTTGGCTCATGGATGTTTTC
>JAYUTP010000010.1:0-12255 GCA_043755075.1 Tenderia sp. (SeqCode) | reverse complement strand
GTCATGGCGGTGGGTTTGTCGGCGCTCATGGTGGGCCTCGTTTATTTGATGAGATCAAAAGGAAGTGGGTTGAAGTAGTGCCTGCCCGTGCGCGCTATTCGCACCTCGTCCAGCAGGGCATTGTAGTCCAGCTCATTTTCGACTGGATTGAAGTCGGCAGCGTTGACGATCAGCAGCGGTGTCGCCTCGTACTGATGGAAAAAGCGGGCATAACTCTCGGCCAACCGTTGCAGATAGTCGGCGCTGATCAGCTGCTCATAGGGGCGGCTGCGTTTCTGAATGCGCTCCAGCAATACCGGCACCGGTGCCTGCAGGTAGATAACCAGATCTGGCTTGGGCGCATCGATCAACAGATGCTGAAACACCTGTTCATAAAGGCGCAGCTCATCATCATCCAGATTCAGCTGTGCGAAGAGACGGTCCTTAGCCATCAAAAAATCGGAGACCCGCACCGGCCTGAACATATCCCCCTGCCGCAACGCCTGCATCTGCTGGGCTCGCTGAAAGAGGAAAAAGAGCTGCGTCGGCAATCTGGCACTCTTGGGATCTTTATAAAAGCGTTCGAGAAAAGGGTTTTCATTGGCCGCCTCCAGCATTAGCTCAGTACCAAAGCTCAGCGCCAAACGCCGCGCCAGCGAGGTCTTGCCAACGCCAATCGGCCCTTCAACAACGATGTAACCGGGGTTTTCTTGAATCATCCAGAGTCTCTATTTCAATGCTTCTTCACGCCTCATCACTGATGGGTAAAAAAGATGAGGTAATAGGGGGCTAGCTGCCTACTTTATCCACGATACGTTCCAGCCCATCACGCGAACAACGGGCCGCCAGATCAGCCAGAGCCTGATTGTCAGGCAAATGCAGATCAGGGGCAATCTCAAACAACGGGATCAATACAAAGTTGCGCTCACACAGACCGGGATGAGGCACCACCAGATCGGCCGTGTCGATTTTCTCATCACCATACAGCAATAGGTCAAGATCAAGAGTACGCGGTCCCCAGTGGCGCTCCCGCTGCCGTCGGTGGCGCTGCTCCAGCTGTTGCAGCTGCTGCAACAACTCATGCGGAGTAAGGGTGGTTTCGATCAAGGCTACGGCGTTGATGTAGTCAGGCTGAGCGGCGTTATTCCCCTCCGCCACCATGGCCACGCTACTATAGAGACTGGAGCCACGCAACAAAACGGACTGCGGCAACCGGTTCAACTCAGCTAACGCAGTGGTGATCTGCTCAGTGGGGGATTGCAGATTACTGCCCAAACCAATATAGGCAGCAACAGTGGGGCGAAGCATTGTTACTCGGCGCTCTTCTTGCGCCGTGGTGCTCTTTTACGGCGCTTTTTGGCAGACGCCGCAGCACCTGCATTTGTCCCTAGCGCCTGCACCATCGCCTCGCGACCGGCCTCATCGACAACCTGAAACTCAGTCCACCAGTCGCACAACGCTTGTTCTACCTCTCCCGCCTCACCACGCAACAGCAGAAAATCATACGCGGCGCGGAAACGGGGATGTTCCATCAAACGGAAGGCACGACGACCACTGCGGCCACCAAGACGCAGCTGCATCGACCAGATTTCGATCATCGGCGTGCTGAAACGGCGTGGCAGCGAGGTGTAACGCAGCTGCTCCTCAATCACCTCATTGGCCGCCTGATGCAGGGCTGGCAGCTCCTCCATCCCCTGCTCCAACAGTGGCCGCATGGCGATACGTACCGGCTCCCACAGCAGCGCCGCATAGAGAAACGCCGGCGTCACTGGCTTACCTTCAGCAATCCGCGCGTCGGTATTGGCCAACGCGCGCAGCACCAGCTGGTGAGGAAAACCATCCTCCTCTTCACCTAGGCTGTCATCGGTGAGCGGAAAAAGGAATTCAAACAGATAGTAGTGGCGCAACAGCTCGAAGGTCTGCACCGCATAGCCACTCATAAAGAGCTTCAATACTTCGTCAAAGAGACGGGCAGCGGGAATATCATCCAGCAGCTGGCCATTTTCGTAGATGAAGGCCTCGGAGGCGGCGTCAATACGGAAAGAGATCTTGGCGGCAAAACGCACTGCCCGCAGCATCCGCACCGGGTCTTCACGGTAACGCTGCGCGGGATCACCAATGACCCGTAACACCCCGGCGGCAAGATCCTCCATGCCACGGGTGTAATCAATGACCGAAAAATCCTGCAGATTGTAATAAAGGGCGTTGATGGTGAAATCGCGACGCCAGGCATCATCTTCAAGCGTGCCGTAAACGTTATCGCGCAGAATACGACCGCCCTCTTCGATCTCCATCTCCCCCTTGCCATCCTCCTCCGCCTGGGCGCGGAAGGTGGCGACCTCAATGGTCTCGCGACCAAACAGGATATGGGCCAGACGGAAACGCCGCCCGATCAGACGGCAGTTGCGGAAGACATTACGCACCTGCTCTGGCGAGGCGTTGGTGGCAATATCAAAATCCTTGGGCTCACGGCCCAGCAGCATGTCACGCACGCCCCCGCCCACCAGATAGGCCTCATATCCGGCACTGTTAAGACGTTGCAACACCTTCAGTGCATTGTCACTGATATTGGCTCTAGAAACAGAGTGCTCGGAACGATGAATGATTTTTGGACTGCTAATTGTTGGCCCCTTGCCTTGTTATTTTTATAGCAGGTTGTTGCACCAATACCGGAGAGAAGCATTTTCACTCCCTTCTCCCCTTGGCACCCAAAGCATGGGTTTATGCTAAGGAAGAGGACTGGGATGAGGAGGGAAAAACCCCCACCTCAACAACCTAGCCAATTTATTCTGATGATTTAACTACACATTTTTTTATAAATCGGTGTCGATCATAGCACGAATTCACCACACGAAAAGCCATTGCCATCACGGACTCCCAACGCAAATACAACAGCGTCTCATAATTACTACAAAACTCTTGCCATCATATTAAAAATGAGGTTAACTGTCCGCCGACTATCCGTACAACCATTGTTTGTCACACATAATATTTAAGCCAATCCTGTGAGGGAATACCTATGAAGAAGAAATTACTGTCTCTGGCCATTGCCGCTGTAATGGCTCCTGCTTTTGCTACTGCCGCTGAGGTCAGCGGTTTTGCTGATATTACTTACACACTCAAAGACGACACTTACAAACCTGCCACTGGCACACATCCAACCGAAGGGAAATTTGCTGTCAATGGCGAAGTCAATTTCACTGCTAGCCCAGTTGGCGGCGTAACTGTTCGTGTTGATGTCGACCTGAATATTGGGGGTTCTGCCACCAGTTTAGGCACATCCAATGGCGCGAACTACACGGCCCTTAATGACCTCTTTAGCGGAAGCCCTTATGGTGCCGCTGCTGGCCCCGCTCAAGGCCCAGCTGACTCCGGCGTTATCGAACAAGCTTTCTTCGCCTGGGGTGTGACTGAGGGCGTGACCGTGATCGGCGGTGTCTTCAACAACCCCATTGGTCAGGATGCCCAGGATAAACCAGACATGGCCTTTGCCTCTCACAGCCAGATCTATACTCTGCTGGATGACCAGACCGCACTGTATGACAACAACGTTACCGGTCTGGCCGTTGCTGGCAAAGTTGGCCCAGCCACCGTTACTGTAGGCCTTCTTAACGATCTGCAACAGACAAACGATAAAAACTCTGTTGCCGTCCTTGTTAACTATTCACCAATGAAAGGGTTGGATCTGGAGCTGGGCACAGTAAGTCAGGCTAACCAAACCGACACCAATGGTCTCTCTTTCACGACGGGCAGCTCAGTGGAAAATATCACCAACTTCAACGTCAGCTACTCGCCAGAGCAAATTGCTGGCTTGGCTGTTGGCCTTGATTATGCCACTTTCGGCAAGATCGTTGATTCCAGTCATGACCTGTGGGCAACCTATAAAATGGATAAGTTTGGCGTCGGTGCCCGTCTCTCCAACACCGAGTTTAAAGCGGGTGCCGATTGGGATACCACCACCATTGACGTCTCTTATCAAGCTGCATCTAATCTGAAGATCGTTCTGGAAAACCGTAGCGACAAACTCAGTGGCTCAACTGTAGCGGCAGCAAATCGTACTGATACCACTACTTTTTTGAACCTAGTTGCCAAGTTCTAAAAACCTCAACGACCGCTCCACCGCAGTTCAGGCCGGGGATTTTTCCCGGCTTTTTTATTTTTATCCTTCACCAAAATTCAATAGCAGACGCACGCACACTAACGGAGCGTGGCTCAACTGTACCGCCCAATAGTGGTGCGTGACAAACCAATAAAATGAACGTAACTCAATGTTTTTATGATTAATTAACAACATGGCACAGCATCTGCTATAAATACTACGTGGCGACTCAATCTGGAGCGCCTGAAAAAATAATTTGCTGAGAGGAGCCTTATGATGAAGCTGAAAATGGCGGCTGGACTGGTGAGCTGCGCGCTTTATTTACCTTTAGCACAGGCAGGCAGTCTGACCGTTGCAAATAGTGATCTGACGCTGGCCGGTGGCATAAACGCAGGTCTGCTCTACTCTGACAATACTGGCGGCAGCAACAATACCGATGCGATGGTCACCGATTTTCTGCTGGAGCTCTCCGCCTCTGCCGACAAGGGACTGGGCTTTGTGGCCGGTTATGGCGCCCTGCAGCAAGCCACGCTCTTCAGCAATGTACCGGCGGACAAATCAACCTCTACAACGGGTCAGGCCGATATGGGCTTGCAGTATGGCTGGCTGACCGTAAAACCGACTGATTCGATCACCATCGATGCCGGTAAACTGGCCACCTCAATCGGCTATGAAGTCGCCAATAGCTACGCAAATGCCAATATCCTCCTGGGCGGCATATGGAATTCCCAGCCAGTCTACTATCCCGGTCTACGCGCCTCGTTTGCAATGGGTGAGGGCCGTATGTTCATCGAGGCCAATGAAGACACCTCCACTGGCGCCACCACTGGCTACGTTGTGGGCGGCAGCACTGCCATCGGCGCGGTAAACGTCTCCGTGGCTTATTACAACGCTAATAAGGCTCGCGATATCCTCGACATCATTGTCAGCAGCGAGATTGGCGGCATTCCCGTTGCAGCGAACATCGACTTCCACAAATTGGACAATCAAGTTGCTGTGCCAGGAAACGACGATAGTGCCATGGGGATCGGGCTCTACGCGACGCCGAGCTTCGGCGTAGTCACCGCGCCTGTCCGTGTCGAATATTTCGATGACGGCAGCAGCGGTATTTATGGTGGCATGAAATCAGGCTACAGTTTCACCGTTACACCGACCTACAACTTCACCGACAACACCTTTGTCCGCGCTGAAATTGCCATGATCAGCAGTGACAACAAGATCTTCAATGATGAAGATGGTACCGCTCAGGACAGCAAGACCTCCGCTGCCCTGCAGGCTGGCTTCCTGTTCTAACCCCCTTAACAGATGACACATGGACGTGTCATCTGTTTCTTTATTAACTCATCATTAACTCATCGCCAGATGGGTTTTGCCTAATGCTGCGGGCCGAACGCCTTACCCCAACTCAAGCCCCCACCCTCCTGTCCGATAACTTTATGTAACCGGCTCGGTTTAAGCAGTCCACCGGAGGAGTGATATGAGCACCATTTCCGCTATGAACCTCGGCATCCAAGGCATTCAGAAAGGGATGAATGGCCTGCGTCAGAACGCCCAACAGATCGCCAGTAACAGTATCGCCACCAGCGCGCCGCCCAATGCGCAGACCAGCGATGACGTTGCAGGACCACTCATTGAGATGAAACTCAACAAGTTGCAGGTGGAGATGTCCGCCAAAGTGGTTCAAACCGCCTCCGACATGATCGGCACCCTGCTCGACATTAAGGCGTGAAATTTTGCAGATCGGTAGCTCAGCGCCGTTAGCCTACCCAGCCCTCCAGGCGCCACCACCACAAAACTCAGTGAAGATGAACAAAAGCAGCCGTATCAAACCACCGCCAATACAGCAGCCTCCTTGGCCGATCTGAGCGCCTAGCGCTTATTGATTTCTCGCCACCACTCCGGCATGGCGTAGACCACCTCGCCACTCTCTTGGAGGGCATTGGCCCTGAGCAGGGCGTCAACGCCATTACCACCTCGCACGACATAAGTCGCGGGTAGGCCGCTGAATACCTTGAGCTGGGTGAGCCCCTGCGTGGTGAGCCACGTCTGAATCTGCGCCTCACTCCACTCCGGCTTAAATCGGATCACCATGTTGCCACTCAGGGCGAGACGCGAGCCACCTGTGGGCGAGAGATGAAATACCGGCGAAAGCGACCTTTCTGGCGCCACACGGCGACTCAGCGTTACCGCCCCGCCAGCCTGCGGTGCTAACCGCCAGATGCGTACCCCGCGCCCCTCCACCAGCAGTGTTGCCGCCGACGTTATTGCACGCGCCGCACCCTGCTGACCGGGCGCTATAAACTCCACCACTTCGCGATCGTTCACCCACACGTCACGCCAGCGCTGACCATCGTAGTAGCGCAGGGTCTGCGTCAGCGCGGTGCCAGCATCGCCTTGCGTTGCTCCTGTCAGCCCTGCCTGGCAGCCGAGCATGACGCCACCCAGCAGCAACCCCAGCCAACATCGCAGTAACATCACTCTCCTCCCACTCAACGTTGACGTCCGTAGATGCGCAATACCCATGAAATCAGACTGCCCGTGTCAAAGGCGCTCTGATCCACCACCTTCAGCGTCCAGGTACCTGCCGAGCTTTCGCCAAGGTGACGGCTGCTGCCAAAGGTCCAGAGTGAATAATCATTCACGCCACACAAGCTACAGGCATGTGTTTCAGCCAATACGCTTTGTGTCCCGGACGGGGCGCTCAGCTCAATTTTCAAATCACCGGGATTGCCGTGAACTATGTTCACGGTGACTTCGACATACTCGATGACTAGGCCACTGCCACTGTCCACGGTCGCTGTCTGCGTAATTCCCACCGTAGCATTGTCAGGAATATCCACTGGAGCAGCGACTGGAAACTCTCGCACAATCTGCGCCCCGACATTGGTCCAGATCTTTGCTTTGGCCACGGCAGCAGCGGCATCCACCACGCCAAAACCATATTGGTGGTTGATGTGATACTGCGGCTGCCCTGTCGCAGGGGCCGTCACACTCCAGTCGCTGTCGCTGGCGTCGTTCTTGCGCGCCGTCTCGGCCAGGATCAGACGCACGTCGCGCCAGCCCAGACTAGGCTTTGCCGCCAGCATCAGCGCCACTACGCCTGAGACAACCGGTGTCGCCGCCGAGGTCCCGGCAAAGCGTTTGGTGTAGTTGCGATTGCTGAAGTCGTTGGTGATTCCGGCAAAATTATCACCCCGTGCACCCATCAAATCAGTGGTGGTAAGTCCGTTGTAATAACCGCCAGGGGCGCAGAGCCAAAGATTGGCGCCCGGTTCTGAGTAAGGCGCCCTGACACCATCGCCATCGACTGCACAGACCGCCATCACATGGCGGTTGTTAGTTTGGAAGTCGTAGTTGCTGTTGTCCACGCCCAGATCGCCACCATTACCCGCGGCCCAGACGTAGATCGTGCCCCTGCCACTCCGGCCATTGGCGACGCCATAGGCAACCCCTTCCTGCCAAAGGTTATCAACGGAATGCTCCGCCACCCCGGTGCCATCCGACCCCGGCCCCCAGGAGTTACTGGAGACGGCCACTTCAACCGCATTACGAGTCATGGCATCGGACATGTCGCTGGTCGAAGTTCCGACATCGTTCCACAACAAATTATATCCTGCCAAACTGACACGCGGCGCCACGCCCCGCCCACCCACGCCGTTGAGGTCACGTGCGGCGGCAATGCCAGCCACCTGGGTACCGTGTGAATCGTTTGAAAAGAAGTGCGGCGTCGGGTCGGTATCGTGCCCTCGATAGTCCCAGCTCTTATTTGTCGCCACATTGGCGGCCAGATCCTCGTGGCCAATCTCAAGACCGTCGTCCACCACCACCAACAGCACGCCACTGCCTTTGATGCCATCATTCCAGACCGGCTCAACGTTGATATCCTCGCCCACCAGCAATTTGACAGACTGACCGGTGTTGCGCAGGTGCCATTGCTCTGGGTAGAGGGGATCGTCACCTGAGGATGGCGGCACCAGAGGCGTGGGCAATGATGAATTTGGCACGGCGGCGGGATCAGCACCATCACCGCCACAACTTGTCAGGGCAAAGGTCAGCACGGCCGCACCCAGCCAACGCAGCAGGGGCGCGATCACCATAGCAAAGCTATTACCTGATCTATGGGAGTGCCGCAAGCGCTCCATGAGACTATCGATTGCCGCTGGGATTACAGCTGGGATTACACGTGGCCTCTGAGCTATTTTCACCTTAAAAAATTCGCCGCACCATAACGATCGCCACGCTCAAAAAGACCATTGGCGCCACCAGCACACTCATCAACGGCGAGAGGCCATAGACCACCCCGACATGGCCCGTGGTCTGATCAATAAGATAATAGGCAATGCCGAAGAGAGTGCCGACAAAGATACGCTGCCCCACCCCCACGGAACGAAGCGGGCCAAAGACAAATGGCACTGCTAGGAAGATCATGACTATCGTCGTCACGGGCAACATAATCTTTTTCCATAATGCCAAGGTGTATTGGCTGGCATCAAGGCCATTATCACGCAAATACTGCACATAACGATAGAGCCCCATTCCCGTCAAAGCACTCGGGGCAACCGTCACTACACTGATCAGATCAGGCACCAGCAGTGAACGCCATTGCACCTCACTCACCACCGTAGTCTTAACTCCATCCATACTCACCAAACTGCTAGAAACCTCATTCAGATGCCACTGCCCTTCAATAAAGCTAGCGAGTTTGGCGTGGATCATCTTATTTAATCGATTATGTTCATCAAATTCATAGATCGAAACATTGGCAACCTGCTCTTTAGAGATCAGATCACGGATGTGGATCACATTATTGCCATCCCGCGCCCACAACCCCTGCTCTGTGTTAAAACTCACTTTGACTTCCAGCAGATCAGTCTTGATTTTCTGAGCCCGCTGCTCCGCCTCGGGGGCCACATACTCACCCACCACCACCATGAACAGCAGCAGCAATATCCCCACCCTCATCACGGCCCAGACAATACGCTTGATGGAGACCCCGGCCGCCCGCATCACAATCAATTCACTCTGGCTCGCCAACATGCCCAAGCCAATGATCGCCCCCAGCAACACCACGATAGGAAACAGCTGAAAAGCCAGCCCGGGCATCAGCAGCAGCGTGTATTGCAACGCATCAATAGCGCCATAGTTGCCATGGCCAATGGAATCCAGTTCACCGCTAAAAGTCGCAAACGCAAACAGCGATAGCAACACCAGCATCACCACCACCGTGCTCTGCAACACCGCCCGACCAATGTATTGATCAAGCAGCTTCATGGACGCGGTATCCGTGGCGCCATGCGTTTATTGCCAAACAGCGCCTGATAACCGCCTAGATGCTGGAACAACATCACGGCAACAATCACCAGCAATAACGCATGCACCCACCAGATACCGATCAATGGATCAACCTTGCCACGTTCCACCCACGTCCGCGCCACCCCGAGCAGATTGCTATAGATGACGTAGACCAGAATTCCCAGGAAAAACTTGCCATAGCGACCCTGGCGTGGATTGGTACGGCTAAGAAAGACCGCCAATAACGCCAGCAACACCGCCGAAATCGGCATGGCTAAGCGCGACTGTAATTCCGCCTTGTGCCAAGGACTGTCGGAATTCCAAAGAAAACGGGTCGACAACGCCGTTGTCTCGTTGATCTCGCGCTGCTGTTTCGTTTCAGGCTCGGTCACTCGGATCTCATGCTGGCGATAGTGAACAATGCGGAAATCTGCCCGTCCCGGCATACCCTCGTAACGATAGCCGTTCTCTAACAGCAGATAACGGGCACCGCCCTCAGCTTCGCGCAGCAGGGCGCGCTCGGCCACCAGCAGGCTCTCGCCCCCCTGATGAGCCCGCCGGATAAAGACCTTTTCCATCGCCGCGCCATCCTCTGACAACCGCTCGGCATAAAAGACCACATCGCCCCCCGCCAGCTCACGGAACTGCCCCACCGCGATGCTCTCCAGCCCGATGCTTGCCGCCAGCGCATCCTGAGCCTTAAAACGCTCCACTTTGGCGAGCGGCCCAAGATAGAGGGAGATAGTGCTGATGATGATGGCAAAACCGAGCCCAAACCAGAAGACAAAACGAGTCACCCGAAACAGACTGACACCACAGGCGAGCATCGCCACCATCTCGCTATCTTTATAAAGCCGGCCAAAGGCCAGTAATACCGCCAGGAAGAAGGACAAAGGCAGCAAAAGCATAAGCGCTTCAATCGATTTCAGTCCGAGCAGCATAAAAATCATATTTATTTGGATGTCACCGGCGGCAACCTGCCCCAATAAACGGGCAAACCACATGCTGACAAAAATCAGAAACAGCACCGTGGTGACCGCCACCAAAGTTGCTGCTATCTCTTTAAACAGGTACCGCTCAATAATCAAAGAAGTGATTCCGTAATATAAATTCAACCAGTTACTGAAAAAAAACTGTGTTTTAAGTAAACTCAGCCAATGTGGCCGAAAATCAAATTAGCCGCTCAACAAGCGCTGCGGCCAAACCAACGGACAGCCATAATGGCGTCTTCCGGAAGAAAACCGGACAATTCCATCAAAATGATATTTTTTAACATTAAGCAGACCAATTAAAACGCCGCCTAATAATTAAGGGGAATACAAAGCATGGAGTTTACTGCAAAAAGTGGCAATCCAGAAAAACAGCGCACTGCCTGTGTGGTAGTGGGTGTGTTTGAACCACGCCGCATCTCCCCGGCTGCCGAGCGCCTCGACCAGCTGAGCGACGGGTTTATCTCCAATCTGATCCGCCGTGGTGACATGGAAGGCAAAATCGGCCAGACCCTACTGCTGCACAACGTCCCCAATACCCTCTGCGACCGCATCCTGCTGATCGGCTGTGGCCGCGAACGGGAACTGCATGATTCGCAATACCGCCAGATCATTGCCAAGGCCACCATCACGCTCAACGATATCGGTGCCATGGATGCAGTATGTTACCTCACCGAACTGCACGTCAAAGGGCGTGACAACCATTGGAATGTGCGCCAAGCGGTCGAGACCATCTCCGATTCGCTCTACACCTTTGAACAACTCAAATCAAAAAAAGACACCGCCCGCCGTCCGCTACGCAAGGTAACTGTGAGCGTCTCCAGCCGCCGCGACCTGCATGACAGTGAGGCTGCCGTCAACGAGGGGCTGGCCATCGCCCAGGGTGTGCAACTGGCCAAGGATCTCGGCAACCTGCCTGGCAACATCTGTACCCCGACCTATCTGGCCGAGACCGCCGTGGCCATGGGCAATGAGTACGACAGCATCACCACTGAAATACTGGAAGCGGCCGACATGGCAAAGTTGGGCATGGGCTCGCTGCTCTCCGTTGCCCGCGGCAGCCGCCAACCCGCCAAGCTGATCATCATGGATTACAAAGGCGGCAAAACAGGCGAAAAGCCTGTGGTGCTGGTGGGCAAAGGGCTCACCTTTGACGCCGGCGGCATCTCCCTTAAACCCGCGGCCGCCATGGATGAGATGAAGTACGACATGTGCGGCGGTGCCAGCGTCTTTGGCACCCTTAAGGCGATCGCCGAACTAAAACTGCCAATCAACGTCATCGGCGTGGTCCCTGCCAGCGAAAATATGCCCGATGGCGATGCCAACAAGCCGGGCGATGTGGTCACCAGCATGTCGGGCCAGACCATTGAAATCCTCAACACCGATGCCGAAGGGCGACTGATCCTCTGTGACGCCCTCACCTACGTCGAAAAATATGAGCCGGAAATTGTCATCGACATCGCCACCCTCACCGGCGCCTGTGTCGTCGCCCTCGGCAAACACGCCTCTGGCCTACTCGGCAATCATAGCCCACTGATCCACGACCTGCTCAACGCTGGCAAGAGCAGCGGCGACCGCGCCTGGGAGCTGCCGCTGTGGGAGGAGTATCAGGAGCAGATCAAGAGCCCGTTTGCCGACATCGCCAACGTCGGTGGCCGCGATGCGGGTGCCATCACCGCCGCCTGTTTCCTGTCGCGTTTTACCAAGAAATTCCAGTGGGCCCACCTTGACATCGCGGGCACCGCTTGGCGCAGTGGCGAGCACAAGAGCGCCACTGGCCGCCCGGTGCCACTGCTGACCCAGTACCTGCTTGATCGTTGTGTCGCCGACTAAAACTATGTACTTTTTCGGTTTATGACACGGATCGATTTTTATATCTTGGCGGAAGAGGCGAGC
>JAYUTP010000009.1:0-9969 GCA_043755075.1 Tenderia sp. (SeqCode) | reverse complement strand
TCCCACCAACATGTTCACCGTCTGCTTCGCCATCGGCCGTTTGCCAGGCTGGATCGCTCATTGGAAGGAGCAGCATGATGATCCCACCAGCCGCATTGTCAGGCCGCGCCAGGTCTACATTGGTGAACAGCTACACGACTATGTACCGATGAATCAACGCTGATGGATTTTTTGCTCTTTATCGAAATTGGATTGGCGCTACTTACTGTTGGCATGATGGTGTTTGTGTTCCGGCGGATCAAGCGGGATAGGGCGGCTGCGCTGAAAAAAATGGGTGAGAAGAGCAACCACGAGAAGTGATTGCCCGCCCTCCTTATTCAGGGAGGGCAAAGACCATCGCTCAATTATCTTCCCGTGCCAGATGCACCGTCATTTGGTTGAACGGAATCACCCAACCATGTTTGTTACAGGCATCCACGGCAATGCGCTGCAACAGACGACGCAGATGCATATAGGTAGCGGCCGCCTCCGGCGTAAAGTTGGCGAAGGCGATGAAATCGAGTGATGAGGCGCCCGCCTCGGCGAACTCCACTACCAAGCTTTGCATATACTTTCCTTCTGGCTCCTGTTGCAGCCCGGCGGCCAGCTCCTGCTCCAGTGTGTCGCGAATGGCACCAGTGACATCGGCCTGATGCTGATAATCGACCCCAAAGCGCAGCACCACCGAGAACCCTTCGAGCGAGAGATTTTTAGGGCACAAATCCAGAAAAGCATCAGTAGGAAAACTTTTGATGGCGGTAGCGATGCGTAGTTGCACCGTCTCCGGGGTTTGCAATATCACCTGGCCATAAGTGTCGTCATTCAGTATCAGATAATCATCTTCACGGCTCGGAAACCACGGTTCGCGCTCATTGGCGACACGGGAGATCAGCGGTGTCAGCTCCCGTAACGGCAGGCGCAACACGCCGCCACTCAGAAGTGGATTGATCAGCGTTGCTTGTAGGCGCAGTGACTGTACCCGCCACGGCAAACCCTGATAGATGACACGTTCTCCTTCACGCACCGGACCAATATTGAGCATCAGCCGCGCCTCGGTGAGATAGCTAGGCAGCGAGCGCTGCAATACCAGTGCCAATCCTATTATCAGGATGATCAGCAACCCCAATAGTATCCAATCGCCCTGAGCATAGAGCACCCCCATACCCGCCAGCAGTGCCAGCAGTGAAGCAAAGATCACAAGGGCTAAGTGAACCATGCGCGTTGCCAGTTGCGGATTGCGGCCACGGCGCAGTACAGCGCGGGAGTAGAGCTGATTTAGTTTCCAGAAGAGACCGTAGACCACTGCGGCAGCCAGCACTGCCAATAACAGATTGAGTAATCGCCCGGTAAAGAGCTGCTTAAGCGTCTCGATGGCCTTCGCTTCCTGGTTGGAAGTTGGTGTCATCAACTCCTGCAATTCAAAAGCAATGAGATCGAGCCGGGTTTGTAGATCATCGTGGCGCTTCTGCCAGCGCTCTTCAAGATTGGCAAAGGCCTTTTTCAGCTCAGGGACTGGGGCCTTGAGATGATAACCGCGAACACTCATAAGCGCTGCATTCGCTGCCGTGAGACGCTGCTGGTAATAGGACTGATCAGAACGCAGCCGTTCCATCTTGCGTGGTCTATCGGTAAGACGGCGCATCTCCATCAGGATTGGCTCAAAGACCGATTGCAGCTCTTCACGCCAGTCGAATTTCTTCTGCTCCTGCTGTACGCCGTTAGTCGCAAAGAGCTGTAAATCAACTCCTCCCGTGGCCCACATTTCCCACGCCATTTGCAGTGATGAAAGTTCGTTACTTAGGCGCTCCGCCTCGGCCTCAGCCTGTTTGCGCTCATTATCAAATTGCGCCGCCGCCAGCGCCTTCCGCGCCTCACCAAGATCTGCCTGTACATGCTCCATAGTGGTAATGAGGTTACCAAAGTTGCGCCAGGTTTCAGCCTGTTGTTCGGTATCGGTGCCCTGCTCATTTTGCGACCATACTGCCGGGGCGAAAATGAGGAGAATCAAAAGTGAGAGTAGCGCTGCAAGCGGTTTCATGATGAGCACGTTATCCGGTTGTAAGGTAATAAGTTGAGATCATACTAGCGCGGAATATCTATTGGGTAGCAAGGAAGTGTTCAATTCGTTTAACACCTTCTCGCAAACGATCCAATGAAGTGGTGTAGGCAAAACGAAGATGATGCTCAGGGTTGTTGTAACCAAAGTCCTTACCTGGCGTGATCGCGACTCCCGCCTCTTCCAGCAAACGGCGACAGAAACTATCGCTATCATCTGTGAAGCGGCTGCAATTGGCATAAAGATAAAAAGCACCCTGCGGTGTAATGGGAATTTCGAAACCAAGCTGTTGCAGTGCGGGTAACAGATAGTCACGACGCTCCTGGAAGATGCGGCGACGCGCTTCGAGAATGACAATAGTCTCGGGCTGAAATGCGGCAAGGGCGGCGTACTGCGCCGGTGTGGAAGCGGCAAGGAATATATTCTGCGCCACTCTGTCGAGTGCTGGCACATAGGCCTGCGGTGCCACCAGCCAGCCGAGCCGCCAGCCAGTCATACCGAAATATTTGGAGAAACTGTTGATGACAAACAGTTCATGACTAATCGCCAGCGCTGTTTCTGCCTGCGCAGCGTAAACCAAGCCATGATAGATCTCATCCACCAGCAGATGGCCGTTGTGCTGCTGCACAAACTCCGCCATCAAACGCATCTCATCCGTTGATATCAGCGTGCCGGTGGGGTTGGAGGGCGTGGCCACCAGTACCGCCTTGCTACGGTTATTCCAGTGCTGTTGTAGATGAGTGACGTTGAGCTGATAACCCGTAGTGGCGTCAACCGGGATGGAGAGCGCCTCACCTCCCACTAGCCGTACAAAATTACGATTACAGGGATAACCAGGATCAGCCATCAGCAACTGCTCAGCGGGATTGATCAATACCGACATCAACAGCTGCAAGGCGCCCGATGAACCGGGGGTAATGATAATACGTTCTGGGTCTATCACCACGTTGTGGTGCGATTGGTAATAACCGCTAATGGCTTGGCGCAGCGCCAGTAGACCTCGCGCCGGTGTGTAATGGGTATGCCCCTGACGTAACGCTTCGATACCTGCGGCGGTAATCGGAGCTGGCGTTTCAAAATCCGGCTCGCCGATCTCCATGTGCACAATATCGCACCCCTGAGCCTCCAGCTCACGGGCGCGCGCCAACAATTCCATCACCTGAAACGGCTCAATCGCCGCCATGCGCTGGGCGAGGTTGGGGGATTTAACCGTGGGCCGCCTTGTGCAGTGCCCGTACCATCGTCATATCCACATAGGAGTGGCCGTGAGCATTGCCCGTGATGAGATTGAATGGTGAATTCGGTTCACCCATCTGATCCAACACAATGGCAGCACCGGCAAAGTCATCATCCCGAGTGTACCCCGTGGTGGTAATCAGGGTGGTCAAGCGGGCCTTCACCGCAGAACGGATGCCATTGTAGGAGTCTTCAAAGACGATGCACTGCTCAGGGGCCAAGTTCATCTCTTTCATTACATAGTGAAAGATATCGGGCGCGGGTTTCTTGGCAGGCACCACATCACCGGCACCAATCACCTCGAACCATTTAAGCGACCCAGCACCCAAGGTGTAGGTCAGCAGCGCTGTCACATTCTCGGGTGTGGTAGTGGTAGCGATGGCGATACGGATGCCAGCCCTTCTCGCTTCTTTCAGCAAACGCTCCACTCCGGGGCGCAAAGGAATCCGCCCTTCAGCCATCAACCTGGTATAAAAATTAGTCTTGGCGGCGTGCAGACCGGCGACAAACTCACTGAAGTTGCCAGGCTTTTCGAAACGGGTGTTGAATTTCTCTAGATAATAGCGGATACGCTCCTTGCCACCCGTCACGGCCAACAGTTCGCCATAGAGTTCAGGAGTCCAGTCCCAATCGAGTCCGGCCCCCTTAAAAGCTAGGTTGAAGGCAACACGATGGCCATCACGCTCAGTGTCAGCGAGAGTACCGTCAACATCAAAAATCAGGGCTTCAAGATTGCTCATTCTTACATTCCTACGGATCATCTGAAATTCTGGAAGAACGATTGTATCACCATCAATATAGATATTAACCCTTTGAAAGCTCATCTCTTTTTAATCCATATTCAAACTGCCCCATCGCATCTAATGTATTGCCTATGCCGGAGTTTTCCGGTATATATTCTTCTCTTTACCACCCTCTAGTGTTTAGGAGAAGGGAATGTCCCCAACCAAGTCCAGCGCCGACAAAGCTGCGCCCAAAAAAAAAGCGGCAGCACCAAAGAAAAAAGCGGTTGTTAAAAAAGCCGAACCGAAGAAAAATATTGCGCCTGCCGCTACACCTAAAAAAGAAGCTGCTATTCCAGCACCGACCAAGAAGAGTTCTGTGTCTAAACCTGAAACCCAAAAAGTAACCGCCGCTGAAGCCAAGGCTCGCACCGAATCACTGCTACAGGGTTTTGGCAACTTCCAACCCTACCAGAGCAAAAAGGGTGAGGAGTACATGAGCAGCAGCCAGCTGACTCACTTCAGAATGCTGCTACAGTCGTGGAAACACGCACTGATGGAAGAAGTTGATCGTACTGTCCACTACATGCAGGATGAAGCGGCCAATTTTCCTGATCCCAATGATCGCGCCAGCCAGGAGTCCGACTTCACCATGGAGTTGAGAACCCGTGATCGCGAGCGAAAGCTAATCAAGAAGATAGAGGAGTCCATCACCATGCTCGACAGCGCTGACTATGGCTACTGCGAGAGCTGTGGTATTGAAATTGGAGTTCGTCGTCTGGAGGCGCGCCCCACAGCAGTACTCTGCATAGACTGCAAGACCCTTGATGAAATCAAGGAAAAACAGAAAGGGGGCTAACCCCCTCTCTCTATTACCCGTATGTTTAACACATTGCTTAACCGGCCTTTTTGGCCGGTTTTTTATTATGGGAATTGGATTGGTTTAGCGTCGGGCGGAATTTCGCAATTCTCGATTATCTGAAGGCGATTGGCCTCAACAAAGGTCATGATAAACTCATAGGCCGAAGGATCATCTTCCTTGAGCATTTGATCTACCACCAGACACTTTTCCCCCTCAATAATCTTCGGCTGCACTGCCTTGGAATAATGGAGACGATGATCGGGCCCAAACGTGGCCAACTGTGTGGAAATACGCTCTATCCAGTCACTAGGACGGAACTGCCGCCCATCCCGATTGACACTTTTTATTACCAATTTACAACCGCGTTTCAATGCTCTATCTCCAAAACCCACTCTAGGCTACCCGCCCTGGCAACCCACTTATCAGCCTGATTGCTGCTGGGGAACTCAATCTCGGTGATGATAAAAAACCTGTTAACTGCAAGCGTCAGGGAGATGTTTCTTTGTGGCGTATCGGCAGCTTATCTACAACCATTAGCCACCATTATACAACTAACCAGGCGACCACGCGCTAGTGCCCTTAGAGAATTAGTGCCTACACACTTGGTATACACCGAAAATCAGAGCCTGCTATATTAAGTCGCCACTTAAAACTACAACAACGCTAGGGAGATATTATGAGCATCGAGAATATCGACTCAATCCTGCATGAAGAGCGCCTTTTTGAACCCTCGGCCAGATTCAAGGCCAAAGCCCGGATCAATAGCTCAGAGGCATTGACCGAGATACACCGCCAGGCTGACGAGGATTACACCGGCTTTTGGGCTGATCAGGCCCATCGCGAGATCAGCTGGCACAAGCCCTTCACAACCACGCTCGATGAGAGTAAAGCCCCCCACTACCAGTGGTTCGCTGATGGCCAGATGAACGTCTCTTACAACTGCCTGGATCGTCATCTCGACACCAAGGGGGAACAGACCGCCATCATCTTTGAGGGCGAACAGGGCGACATTCGCACCTTTACCTACCGTGAACTCCACGCGGAAGTCTGCACCTTTGCCAATGCCATCAAGGCCCAAGGGATCACCAAGGGAGATCGCGTCGTTATTTATATGCCCATGACACCAGAGGCGGTGATTGCCATGCAGGCTTGCGCCCGCATCGGCGCCATTCACTCTGTGGTATTCGGCGGCTTTTCAGCGGAGTCGCTGAAAGACCGTATCGAAGATGCTGGCGCCCGGATGCTGATTACCGCCGATGGCGGCCATCGCGGCGGCAAGATCGTCGAACTCAAGGCCGCTGCCGACAAGGCCCTCGCCTCCGGCTGCCCCACCATCGAGAAGGTGATTGTCTACAAACGCACCGGCCACGATGTTAGCCATACTGTCGGCCGCGACCTGTGGTGGCATGACGCCATCGACTGCATGGACAGCATCTGCATACCTGAGTGGGTAGCAGCTGAACACCCACTGTTCCTACTTTACACCTCAGGCTCCACCGGCAAACCCAAGGGTATTCAGCACGCCAGCGCCGGTTATCTGCTAGGAGCCATCACCTCAATGAAGCAGGTCTTTGATATTCGCGACAGCGATATCTTCTGGTGTACCGCCGACGTCGGCTGGATCACCGGCCACAGCTATGTGGCCTACGGCCCGCTCGCGGCTGGTGCGACCCTACTGATCTACGAAGGGGCTCCCACCATACCCAATGCAGGTCGTTTTTGGGATATATGCCAGCGTCACAAGGTCACTATTTTCTACACCGCTCCCACAGCAATCCGCGCTTTGATGAAGCTTGGTGATGAGATTCCGGCCCAGTACGACCTCTCCAGTCTGCGCCTGCTCGGCACCGTCGGTGAACCGATCAATCCAAAGGCATGGATTTGGTATCACAACGTCATCGGCAAGGAGTGTTGTCCAATTGTAGATACTTGGTGGCAGACCGAAACCGGCTGCATCATGATCGCGCCTATCCCTGGCGCTATCGCGACCAAGCCTGGTTCTTGCACCCGCCCACTGCCCGGCATCATCGCCGATGTAGTGGATGAAAACGGCAACAGTATCAGCGAGCCCAACAAGGGGGGGTATCTGGTCATCAAAAAACCGTGGCCCTCCATGCTGCGTACCATCTGGGGCGATGATGAACGCTACATCAAGACCTACTGGCCCAAGTTCGGCGGCAAATATTACCTAGCCGGTGACAGCGCCCGCCGTGACCCGGATGGCTACTTCTGGATCATGGGGCGCATTGATGACGTGCTGAATGTATCCGGCCATCGCCTCGGCACCATGGAGGTGGAGTCTGCCCTAGTGGCGCACCCACGGGTGGCGGAGGCGGCCGTAGTCGGTCGCCCAGACGAAATTAAGGGTGAAGCCATCTTTGCCTATGTAGTGCTCAAGGGAGCAAGACCGGCTGGCGGCGTTGACGAGGCACTGACTAAGGAACTGCGCCAGTGGGTGGCAGAACAGATCGGCCCAATCGCCAAACCAGACGACATCCGCTATGCCGACAACCTGCCCAAGACGCGTTCTGGCAAAATCATGCGTCGCCTACTGCGCACCATCGCCAAGGGTGATGAAATTACTCAAGACACCTCCACTTTGGAGAATGAGTCCATCCTGCCACAACTACAAGGTAAAACTTGATCCCCACAACACGTAAAAAGCGGCAGCCTGAAAAGCTGCCGCCATCCTGCCATTATTAGCCATGCCTTACTGAGCGACATAGCCTTGCTCAATCAGTCACGGAAGTTATCAAATTGCAGCGGCATATCCAGCTCTGCCGCGCGCAACATGACGATCACCTCTTGCAGATCGTCACGTTTTTTGCCGGTAATGCGAACCTTATCGCCCTGCACTGACGCCTGCACCTTGAACTTACCTTCTTTGATGCGCTTGATAATATCTTTGGCCAAGGGCTGTTCAATCCCCTGCTGAAGAGTGACCGTCTGGTGCGCGATCCTTCCCACCATGCTCGCCTTGCCCTCATCCATACAGGTGATGTCGATGCCACGCTTGGTCAGTTTGGCACGGAGGATATCCATCATCTGCTCCAGCTGGAATTCAGAACTAGCTTCAAGATCAATCTTGCTCTCATCCTTACTCTCATCGAGCTTAAACTCTGAGCCACTGCCTTTGAAATCGAAACGGGTGCCAACCTCACGATTGGCCTGGTCCACTGCGTTGTGAACCTCATGCATATCAACTTCTGAGACCACATCAAATGACGGCATTGCAATTCCTCCGTGAAAAATAAAGCCCGCAATATAACATGTTGTGTTAAGAGCTAAAGGCCAGCGCTTGAGGCCACCTACAGCCATCAAAGTTTATAGCAAAATCATGACTAAAAGCAGTTAAGTCTGTTGACCTTTTAAATAGTTGCCATTAACATATGGCCTCCTTTGAAAGCACCATTCCCCGGTAGCTCAGTCGGTAGAGCAAATGACTGTTAATCATTGGGTCGGCGGTTCGAGCCCGTCCCGGGGAGCCAAATAAAATGACAGACCGCCTTTATGGCGGTTTTTTCATTTCTAGCCTAACCACTTTTGGCACTGCTAAAATAACCCGATGGCCAAGGATTCAAAAATCAGCCCCGAAGAGCGTTCTCTGTTTCGTGAATCAATTGGAACGGTTAGACGACTCAAGCATGACAAGGTTGTTCACCCCGCCACTCGCCCTGCGGCCACACTACGCCGCCCTCGCCGTGGTGAGGAAGATCAAATTGCGATTCAAGATACCCTCTCTGACGACTACCAGCCTCACAGTAGCGCTGATTCAGATCAGCACGCAGGATTTGCACGGCCGGGAGTCCAACAGAGTGTATTACGCAAACTGCGGCGCGGTCAGTTTAATGCGGAGGCTGAGCTGGATTTGCACGGATTGACGGTAATCGAGGCCCGCACCGCCTTGCTCCATTTTTTACATCAATGTCGCGACCGCGGATTCCGTCACGTCAGAGTTATTCACGGTCAGGGCAACAGCTCGCACCTAGGACGGCCGGTACTTAAAGGTAAAGTACGTCTCTGGCTGCAACAGCTGAATGAGGTGCTTGCTTTATGCCCCGCTCGCCCAGAGCATGGTGGTGAAGGCGCTATTTATCTGCTACTCAAGCGCCACTAAAAATAGCGCGTGAGTTCCAGCTGTAGATAGTCATCCATGCGGATGGGATAAAGAAACATCTCGCTTGCCTCAATCGCATTGTTGCCACGATATTCCAGTGCCAGCTTCCAGTTTTGTCCCACACGGCGAGACGCTTCAAAACTGACGCTATTAGCCGTGCCGTCAAGATCGTGAATTACTCCCATCAGAACTTCAGTACTCTGTACATCATTAAACACCCAGCGCAACCCAACCATGAGGTCATTGGCAAAAGGCGTTGGCGCGGTGGTGCCACGATCGTCATAGAGGTATTCCGCCAGCAATCCAAGATCTATCTGTGAATCAAACAGCCCGACATGGGTATATTCAAAACCGCCGGTCATGGCGAAATGGCGCTTTTTAAGCTGCTCGGCAGAGACCATCTCAGTCTTCCAGGTCCAACTGCCAGCAATGGCTTGCACGGCCAGGCCGGTCTGTTCAAGCAGCTCATAACGTGGGATCAGTACTGGCTGTCCTTGCGCACTCAAACCAACCAAAAAGTTTGGTGCACGGCCGGTTCCGGAAAAGTGTGACAAACCTATATCAACATTGCCAAAATAGTGTGACCAGCGCACCGCCCAATCGATGTGCTGTTCCTTATCAGGAGATTCATATTGAGTCTGCTCTGTATCAATCAACAGTGGCCCACGCAAACGACCCGCTAGTCCAGGGAAGGTGCGTTCGCGGAAGCCTGGCAGCACAAACAGATCAACCGTACCCCAGTTGCTATTGTGACTTAGGTTGACCATTGGCTGGCCAAGTTTATCCTCGCCATCAATATTTTCCACTAAATCAACCTGATTGATGACATCGACCAGATGCTGCGACTCGGTCACGCCCCAGAAAACACGGCCTATTCCCAGGCGCAACTCCCAGTCATCAAAAGCATTGAGCCACATCAGCTCACGAATATCGGCATGATTGCGTTCATCGTCTTGATCGCCGACGCGGATAAAAGGAGCAAAGGTGAGACTGCTGT
>JAYUTP010000008.1:0-5433 GCA_043755075.1 Tenderia sp. (SeqCode) | reverse complement strand
GAAAGCGTCTTCCGGCAGAAAAAGTTCGGCTGGGCATTTCCAGCCTAGCGATTTTCTGGGCCGGGTGTTGAGTTTCCATGCGATCTCATCAAGCGCTTGTTGAGAGAAGATGGAAAGGTCCTCCCCCTTCGGCAGATACTGACGTAGCAACCCATTAGTATTTTCATTTTGTCCGCGCTCCCACGGGCTATGCGGATGAGCGAAGTAAACTTTGATGCCGGTCTCCTCAGTGAGTTTCGCATGTTGCGCCATCTCGCGGCCCTGGTCGTACGTGAGCGAACGGCGCAGGTCCACATCAAAGCGCTGCAGGATCGTGCCGAAGCCTTCTGCCGTGGCCTGCGCAGTGCCGTTGTGGAGCTTCACCAGCGCGACATAACGGCTCTTGCGCTCGACCAAGGTGCCCACTTGGGAGCGGTTGCCTGCCCCCTTGATGTGATCACCCTCCCAGTGGCCAGGCACCAGACGTTCTGCGATATCGGCGGGACGTTGATCAATGCTGGTCATGTTGGGGATCTGCCCACGCCGGTCATCGCCGCGTGAACGGGGGCGGCGTTTGTTGTGGCCAAAACGCAGCAAGGCGATCATCTCGGTGCGCAGCTCGCCCTTGGGGATTGCGTAGATCGCTTGGTAAATCGTTTCATGGCACAGACGGATCGGCTCGTTCATGCGTCCCAGTGTACCGGCAACCTGCTCCGGCGACAGCCCTTGTTGCAAACTGTCGCGCACTTTGTCCCACAACGGATTGCCGACCACGAGCTTACGCTCGACGCGTGGCATAGCCGCTAGGTTTCGTGCACGCGGGTTGGCGCGGCAGGAGGAGTAGCCGCCAGCAATGGCGGGACGCCCAACGGATCGGGGGACAGACGCGGCCTTTCAGCCATTGCGGGCTAATTCCCTTGTGACGCAAGACCGAGGCCGTCCTAGACTTGCCGCAATGGCCGCAGGTTTAAATCCTTGCTTGAGTTGGGTTTGAATCAACGTACGATCATCCAATGTGATGTGTTTGTAGTTTTTTGGCATGCAGCATTCTCCCATGAAGAATGTTGCACTTGGATTTAGAGCGCGCCTTGCTGTTGCCGGAGAGTATTATCTCAATCCACGCTGGGCTGTGCGCGGCGGATTTTATACCGACAATGCCAATACGCCGCCGCTACAGAGTGGCATCACCGCCTACGCTCAAAACGAGCATGTTGATCTCTACGGCATCGGTACTAGTATTAGTCACTTCACCCGCAACTCATCACTGACCTTGGGTTTCAACTACAGCACCGGTGATGGCAAGGCGCAGATTGTGGCCGGTGATCCAACGTTGCAGGATGTGACGATGGAAAACTTTGGCATTTCGCTGGCGGCTCGCTACACTTAATTGATGTTATGAAAAAGAAGATTCTCTGTCTGCACGGCTACTCCATGAGCAGCGATTGGCTGCGGGAGTGGTGTGCGCCACTGGAGCGGGCGCTCGCCGATGAGGCCGTCTTCCTCTATCCGCAAGGGCCCATCGAATGCCCCGCCGACGAGGTGCGCGCCACCACCGCGCGCTTCAACATGCCGCTACCGGCGTTTCGCATCGGCACGGGGTTGAACTGGTGCTGGTATCGCGCCAGCGACGAGAAGCCGCCCGTCTATCACGGTATCGAAGCGACATTGACTTGGTTGGCAGGGTTGTTTGAACGCGAAGGGCCGATTGCTGGCGTCTTTGGTTGGAGCCAGGGGGCGGTGATGACAGCGCTCCTCGCCGCACTCATGGAGCATGAGCCAGACTCACCGTTTCAGTTTGAGTGGGCGGTGATGTGTGGAGGCTTCCGCCCCGGTGATCTCCGCTATCGCCATTACTTCGACCGACCATTATCGCTACCTTCACTGCATGTGCTGGGCGAAAAAGAGTCTGACTTCATGAAGGAGCAGGGCGATAAGTTACGCGCCGCCTTTGCTGGCAGTGATCGGATCGACACGCCCGTCGGGCACATCCTGCCAGTGCAGCATCCCGCCGCCATGGCGCAGATCATCGCTTGGATGTTGCAGCGGTTGTGATGCTGCCTAAGCGCTGAGTGGGTAGGGCAGCTCGGGTAAATTATTGGGAGTAAGTGGCGGTAGGCCGTGGGCCAGGCGCGCCTGGTCACACTTCTCGTCTCTCTCGCCGTTGTGCCACGATGGCATCACCTCACGGCAGGTTGATGATCGTTTTTCATAGATCGAACAGCCGACACTCTTACCAATCGCCCCCTCTAAGGCAACACAGCGTACCGGTTTAGTGTCAGTCCCCTTCATGGCAATGTAGTGCTGATTGATGGGCGTGGTTAGCGCCACCGGTACAGTGCCGCCCAAAAAATGGTCAGCCTCCGACCAGTAAAACGAAACCCGGAAAAAGGCGCAACAGGCGCCACACGCAAGACATGGATTACTCATGATCCATCGCACTCAACGCAAACGAACAGGGAAGGGGAGAGACTTTTTCAGCGAGAAGCGGGTAGGGCTGAAACTGGCTCTGCATCTACGGCTGACCGGAATTGGCCAGTCGCAGGAGTATATGCAAAGCGCAGAGAATAGAGAATGGGGTTGGCGTTTACTCAGCCATGGCTGCCTGAATATTCTCCAGCAGCTCTTCCGCCGCGACCACAATTGCATCCCCTTCCTGATTCGGGCTCACTGCCGCCAATAGACCATCCTCCTCCATGCCCGGCAGCCATTTCGCCAGCCACTCATCCAGTGCCACCGCCTTGGGTTGGCAATCGGCAAATTCCCCCGCCGCCCACTGTGACGCCAGCTCCGCGTGAGACCATATCGGGAAGTGCTCGTCACCGTTATCCGGCAAAATCACCCACCCTGCGTCGCTGTAAAGCCCCCAAACCTGCTGCAGCTCAACACACTGCTTGATGAAGTAGTCATAACGCTGCTCAACAGACATAGTGTTGATGGCGTCGATCTGGGTCGGGGTGAGTGTTGTGGTCATAGAAATTCCTATAGTGGATATGGTGTATTCAGTGTGATTTTAACTGTTTGAGCAAGCTCGGGGTGGGCATTTTTGAAGATACGAAACACCTCATCGACAAAGGTCTGGCCGATAGAGACCACCTTTTCAAAGCCCAGAACCCCGCGCCGAAAGCGTTCCACCCGGCTGAGGATACGTTTGGCTTGGGCGCGGGAGACCCGCGGCCCTCCCTCATAGCGGGGTGAGTTTTACGGGAACCATGGTTTTATCGAAATGGTAATGGTCATGAAAACCTGGATGCTTGTTGCCACCTTTTCAGCATGTTCGAACTGCCTTTAACGTCCTTTCCCTTATGGTTCTTAGCTGAATAGAGGGCAATGTCCGAGTGAAATTGCTAAAATACCTCCTTTCGTCCTTGGTGGCGCCCGCATTTAACCCGGAATCCTGAACAATGAGCGATGTTAAAGAGTACATGACCCGTGTTGGCCAACAGGCCCGTGCCGCTGCCCGTGCCTTGAGCCGTGCTGAGACGCAGCTGAAGAATGTGGCGCTGGAGGCGATTGCGTCTGCTATCGAGTCGGACGAGGCGGCGCTGTTGGTGGCCAATGGTCTGGATATGGCGGCGGGGCGCAAGAGTGGTCTGGATGCGGCGCTGCTGGACCGTTTGGAGCTGACCTCCAAGGGTATCGCTGGCATGGCGGAGGGGATTCGCCAGATCATCGCGCTGCCCGACCCGGTTGGCAGTATCAGCGACATGAGCTATCGCCCTTCCGGCATTCAGGTGGGCAAGATGCGGGTGTCGCTGGGTGTCGTGGGCATCATCTACGAATCGCGGCCGAATGTGACGGCCGATGCGGCGGCGTTGTGCCTAAAGTCGGGTAATGCAGCGATCTTGCGCGGCGGTTCTGAGGCGATTAATTCTAATCGCGCCATCGCCAAATGTATTCATGCTGGTTTGGAAAAGGCTGGCCTGCCAACGACGGCGGTGCAGGTGGTGAATACCACTGACCGTGATGCGGTGGGCATGATGATTACGATGCCGGAGTATGTGGACGTGATCATCCCCCGTGGTGGCAAGCGGCTGATTGAGCGCATCAGCGCCGAGGCGCGAGTGCCAGTGATCAAACATCTGGATGGTATCTGCCACGTCTTTATCGATGATGAGGCCGACATCGAGAAGGCGTTGCAGATTGCCTTTAATGCCAAGACGCACCGTTATGGCGTCTGTAATGCGATGGAAACGCTGCTAGTAGCGGAAGGAATTGCTGAGCAGGTGTTGCCAGAACTGGCGGTGATGTATGACAAGAAGGGGGTGGCGCTACGTGGTTGCCCGACCACCTGCCGCATTCTTCTGCATGCCCACCCAGCGCTGGAGGTGGATTGGAGCACTGAGTATCTAGCCCCGATTCTTTCCATCAAAGTCGTGAAAGATATCGACGAGGCGATGAATCACATCGCCCAATACAGCTCGCACCACACCGAGGCGATTGTCACCGAGAATTACACCAAGGCGCGCCGCTTCCTGCGTGAGGTGGACTCCTCTTCGGTGATTGTGAATGCTTCAACCCGCTTTGCTGATGGCTTTGAGTATGGCCTCGGTGCGGAGATCGGCATCAGTACCGACAAGTTCCACGTCCGTGGTCCGGTTGGGCTTGAGGGGCTTACGTCACAAAAATACGTTGTCCTTGGCGACGGTCATATCCGCCAGTGATCGGCATTTTCGGCGGCACGTTTGATCCCATTCACTTCGGCCATCTGCGGCCGCTGCTGGAAGTGCGTGAGGCGCTGCGGTTAAGTGAGGTGCGATTTATCCCCTGTTATATTCCACCCCATCGCGCTGCGCCGGGGGCGACCCCGGCGCAGCGTCTGGCGATGTTGCAGTTGGCGCTGAATGAAACGCCCGGTTGTTTTATCGACGAGCGTGAACTGCAGCGCGGTGGCCCCTCTTACATGGTTGATACCCTGCAATCGTTGCGAGATGAGTTGGGCGATATGCCTTTGGTTTTTATTTTGGGAATGGACGCATTCTGCAAGCTGGATCGCTGGCATCAGTGGCCGCGGCTCATCGAGCTGGCCCACATAGTGGTGATGTTGCGCCCCGATAGCGCGATGCCGAGTGGCGCCGTGGCGGAGCTGGTGGCGGCGCATCAGGTGAAAGAGAGTTGTGAATTAGCGCAGTCAGCGGCGGGGGGGGTCTGGTTTCAGTCGGTGACCCAGCTGGATATCGCCGCCACCGCGATACGGGAGCGAGTGGCACAGGGCAGGGATATCCGTTTCCTCGTGCCAGAATCGGTGCGGCACTACATTGAGACCCATGGCCTCTACCAATTACAAACGCAGTGAGAAGAGATGATGAAGACAATTGAAGAGATTAAAAATCTGGTAGTGGCTGCCCTTGATGATTTGAAAGCGGTCAATCTGCAGGTGATCGATGTGCGCGGCAAAACTAGCTTTGCCGATTT
This sequence comes from Tenderia sp. (SeqCode), assembly GCA_043755075.1. Taxonomy (GTDB): domain Bacteria; phylum Pseudomonadota; class Gammaproteobacteria; order Tenderiales; family Tenderiaceae; genus JAKFXL01. The sequence continues at coordinate 42 of JAYUTP010000008.1, read as the reverse complement.
TATGGTGATCGCCAGTGGCACCTCGAATCGCCATGTTAAAGC
>JAYUTP010000007.1:0-11320 GCA_043755075.1 Tenderia sp. (SeqCode) | reverse complement strand
TCCCGCAGCTGCGTTCGCCTTTCGGCAGTCTGGTGCTTAATATTCACGAGATGGCTGGCATCGCGGAAGAACGTAGCCGGACCGAAGCCCGCCGCCTTCGGCTGGTTGTGCAAGAAGCGGGGTCGAAGATTGTTCTGGACCTGGACCAGCGTGAGATCGTGTTGGGTGCAGCACTTGACGTGGCCGCAGACGAGGCGCGCTACTATGACCTTTCCGTGCTGCCTTGGTCGGTCGATGGCATTGCGGCCCAAGACATGATGCAGGCCGTTGTCTTCGGGTCGGGGCGGCCCACCATCGTCGTGCCGCCGTCAGCCCGCGTAGAAACGCTGCACCATCTTGCGGTTGCGTGGGATGGCAGCGGGGTTGCCGCGCGCGCCTTTTGGGATGCCGTGGCCCTGCTCCCAGAGGGCTGCCGCATAACGGTTCTGACGGTGCAGGATGAAAAGCTGCTCGCTGGACAGGGGATCGCCCAGTCCCTAGCTTCAGCATTAGGGAAACGTGGATTTGCGGCGGAGGCGCATGAAATTGCGATGGGATGATGCAGATTCCAGTGTAAACTCTGTACTAAATACTCTTTTTTTGTTTGTCATTGCGTCACAGCGTTCTGTTGTGACTAATCATATCACTCAAAAGTCGGTGGCCAGTTTTACTATGCCACTACAAGTTGTCGATATTGTGGGTCAATAGGCGACCGTTGCGTTCTAGCAAATTGACGGTGAAGAAGTAGGTTCCGCCTGGGATGCGGTTGCGACGGTAGTCGGGCATGGTGGGAGCTTAGCGTGTGGAGGCTTATGGTGGTAGGTGTGACTCATACGGCGGAAGGCGCTGCGCTCTTGTGCCTTTGAGTGTTTCCGCCTTACATTTAACTACCGAGATTGCGGACATCCACTGACACCGCCAGTTTGTGTTCGCCGCCGCCGAAGATGACGCCTTTGAGTGGGGTGACGTCGCCGTAGTCGCGGCCCCAGCCGACGATGATGTGTTGGTCGACGGGGATCTGGTTATTGGTGGGGTCGAAGTCCATCCAGCCGAGTTCGGGCACGTAGACGGAGAACCAGGCGTGGGAGGCGTCGCTGCCGACCAGTTTCTCTTTGCCGGGTGGTGGGAATGTTTCGATATAGCCGCTGACGTAGCGGGCGGCGAGCCCTTGCGCGCGCAGGCAGCCGATGGCGAGATGGGCAAAGTCCTGACAGACGCCACGTTTGTGCTCGAGCACTGTCAAGAGTGGTGTGGCGAGAGTGGTGAAATCGGGGTCATAGGTAAAGTCGCTATGAATGCGCCCCATCAAATCGTTCACCGCTTCCAGCAGTGAGCGGCCCGGCTGGAACGAGGGTTGCGCGTAGATGGCCAGCTCTGCACTTGCTGTGATGTATGGCGAGTTAAGGGAGTATTGCAAAGCATCGAGTGTTTCCGGATCACGCTGCTGGCTCAGTGACTGGCGCACACTTTCCCACGCTATTCCGCGTGAAAAATTCAGTTGCGCCTCGTGCGATACGATTTTCACTTCGCTGGTGGCGGTGACGACGAAGGTTTGGTGTGGTTCGCGGATGGAAAAATAGGCGACGCGGTTACCGAAAAAATCTTCGTGCTCACGATAATCAGCGGGTAACGGCGTTACCTGCAACTGCGTATGGAGGCAGTGCTGATTGGCGGTGAAGCGCGGCAACAATCGCGCTTCGTTATAAGAGAGGCCGACTTTTTTGCTGTAGTCGTATTCGGTTGTATGAATGACTCGATAGTGCATGACGTTACATTGTCCTCACTGGACCGAGCGGTTGGGGGGCGCTCTCTTCATGACGGAAATAGGCGGCGGTGACGGCGTCGGAGAGCGCCACCAATAGGTAGTTGAGCCGGGTGAGCAACTGATCCAAGTTTTGGCGGTTGCCGTTGTCAGTGACGTTTATTAGTTGCTCCATGACCGCTAGGCGTAGTGTGGCTGATGCCTCCAGCGCTAGGCGCTGCTCCGGTGTTAATCGGCCAGCCATTTTATCGCGCGGCAGTTTGTTTACGTGCTCCTGCAGACGCGCAGTTTGATAGACCAACGAGCGTGGGTTGTTCTCGTCGAGCAACAGTAGTTCCAGAAACGCTCCCAGCTCCATATTATTGCGATAGTGTTGACGGTAACAGATCAGGTTGTCGCTGGTCTCCAGCAGGGCTTCGATCAGCAGTGTCTCTACAATGTCCGTCCGTTGCTGCGCTAGGGTGCTGCGCAGCAGTGACAACGACATTACACCTCGCTCTAGGCGACGCCCCATATCTAAAAACAGCCAGCCGTTGCCGCGCGTCATGTTCTCCATCGCCATACCGCTGAAGGCAGCGAGTGTGGTGATTAGCTGATCGAGCAGATCCTGCACCTGCCACAACGTAGGTTCTGTCAGTGTTTTGATGTTGAGCAGTTGCTCTTCCAGCTCGTCCATCACGCGCCAAGTATCAGATGACCACAAGTCGCGCACAGCGTAGCCAGTCTGCACTAGGCAACGCAGGGTATTGGCGAGGCTGCCGATACGTGTGTCATCCAGCGCCACCGAGAGTAACTCAACATCCGGTTCACGCAGCAAGGTTTGCGCATCCTCCGCCAAAAAACCAGGCCGGGTGCCGGTGAGGTGCGTTACGCTGCGCAGCAGGCAGTGCAGTGTTGTGGTGTATTCATTGGCGTTGTGATCGGGGTCACCATAGAGTTTTTTAATGGTGGCACGCAACAGCCGGATAGCCCCTTCGGCACGCTCAGCGTAGCGCCCTACCCAGAATAAATTGTCCGCCGCACGGCTTGGCAACGCACCACTGAGGCTGGCGGCCACTTGTGCCGGGGTCGGTTTTATCATCAGGTCGATGGACTTCTCCGGCTCTGAAGCCAGCACCCAGGTATCCTTACTGATGCTGCCGGTCTGGCTGGAGACCAGCACGTCATCTTTGTGCAGGGCACTACGGGTCAACCCGCCCGGCATCGCCACATAGCCATCGGCGCGCGCCACCACAAAGCTACGCAGAATGGCGTGACGTGGTTCCAGTCCACTGCCGGGGATAAAAGCGGGAACGGTAGAGAATCCCTCTTGCTCCTGACCAACATATAACGCGGGTTGCGCCTGAATGCGGGCGCGCCATTCAGACAGCTCCTGTTGACTAAGGAGATTACCAAACACCGGACGGACGCCAGAACTGCGGTAGGTCGGTTTAATCACCAGCTTGCTCAGATTGGCCAACACGTAGTTGAGTTCTTTGGGCTGACCGCACCACCAAGTGGCGGCCGTCGGTAAACGCAATTTTCGACCCAAAAAATGTTCGGCAATGCCGGGTAAGAAAGCCAGCAGGCCAGGGTTTTCAAGAATACTGCTACCGAGTGGATTAGCAATGGCGACGTTGCCACGCCGCGCCACCTCCAGCAATCCCGGCACGCCGAGACGCGAATCATTACGCAATTCAAGTGGATCACAGAAATCATCATCAACGCGGCGCAGAATCACATCGACCCGCTCCAAGCCATTCAGCGACTTGAGCCAGAGATATCCATCACGCACTGTCAAATCATCGCCCTGAACCAACGGGTAGCCAAGATAGGTCGCCAAGTAGGCGTGTTCAAAGAAGGTTTCGTTGTGAGAGCCAGGGGTCAGCACCACGACACGCGGATTTTCCACACCTTCAGGGGCGATGGCATTCAGGCCGGCGCGCAGTGACTGGAAAAAAAGCGCCAGACGATGGACATGGGAATCACGGAACAGACTCGGCAATACACGTGTCATGGCAAGCCGGTTTTCGAGCGCGTAGCCTGCGCCGGAGGGAGCTTGCGTACGGTCACCCAACACCCACATGCGATCATCGGGACCTCGCGCCAAATCGGCGGCATAGACCACCAATTGGTGTTTACCACGCAGTGCAATCTGATCACAAGCGCGCAAAAACCCACCATGATTATAGATCAGTTCGAGCGGTAACAGCCCTTTACGGATCAATTCACGCGGGCCGTAGATGTCGGCGAGGATTAGATTCAACAGCTCGGCCCGCTCTAGCAATCCAGACTCGATGGTGGCCCACTCATCGCTGGCAATCAACAGCGGCACCGGATCGAGCTGCCAAGGGCGGCCCTGTCCGGCGGGGTCGCCATAAACGTTGTAGGTGACGCCATTTTCGCGCAGCAACTTGGCCGCCTCGGCGCCACGACGCCCGACTTCAACGGTGCCAAGAGTGCGCAGGGCGCGGATCAGGTATTCCCAATGGGGACGAATATCGCCGCTGCCATCGAGCATCTCATCGTAGGTACCCGGTGCGGTCGGGTACCACTGATCTGGACCTATCTGTCGATTTTCTGGATGTATGGTTGTCATGCAAACCTGTAATGTGGGGCTAGGCTGGCTTGGCCAGACAAAGCAATCTCATAATATAAACTCCGTATCCATGCCACCATCTTATCGACATCTGCTAATAGCACCATCAAGCGACACATAAGAAGACTACAGCAGATAGCTGCAACAGTGTGGCATAAATATTGCTGAAAGTAATGTAAGAGACATCCAATCCGGGAGCAAACAATGACCAAATCACTGGAATTCACCCGTCATGGCGACAAGGAAAGCTCACCTTTTTTCGAGGAGTACCTACAGCGGCTGCTGGAGGAGCGTGACCGTGTTGGACTGACCGAGATGATTCACGAGATCGATGCATTGATGCTGACGGTGGACCCCGGCCACTCGATTGACTACATCGGTGAGCTGGCATTGATGACACCCTACCACTATCTGGTGACACTGGAGAGCGAGACCCACTGGACCCATGTGTTGCGCATCGACATGAAATCGCCGGACCTGCTGGTGCGTGAAGTAAAAGATGCCAATATCCGTGGCATCTTTCGCAGCCTCAACGAGGTCTACCCGATCGGTTCGCGCAAACCCAACAGCCGCTATATGGGGGAGATACTACGGGTCACCGATCTACATGGCGTGGCCGCGCTGCAAAAGGAGCGTGAGTTTCGCTTCTTCTCCCAGGACGAACTCCGCAAGCTGGAGTTGCCGGGCAACTTAGCTGTGAACAAACCATCACCCTATACCCACAACATCGTCGCTTATATGGAACGGCCCGTGGATCAGTTGCGGACTTATGCACTGGGACTGAGCATCATTCGCAGCGATGTGCAGGAGCGTTATCTGGCGGCGAAAGAGCTACAAAAGAGAATCGAAATTGACGATCTAATCGATCCAATCGACCACCTGGCCACCCGCGTTTATAGCCAAAACCGCGAAGTGGCGATTCTCGAATGGCTCTCGTTATCAAGCTACTACTACTGGGGCTCTTACGACATCGAGGATCAGAACTCATCCACCAACGTCACCAAAAACGTCCACTATCCAGAGGAGGTACGCAGCCCGGCCAAGGTCTTTACCGCCAACAATACCCCCTACTTCGTCAACCACCTGGAGCGACTCCCCTCGCCTACCGAAACCTTCGTCAGAAACTACGGCCCGCGTCTACATCACATAGCGCTGGCAGTCCGTGATGGCGAACGTCATGGGGCCGAAAATATCGACTACGTCGTCCGCCAGATTCAGGCACAAGGGCGGCAATTTTTGCTCGACGTGATTGGCTCCAAGGAGGACGGCTTGAAACAGATATTTTCCAGCGCCTCCGAGCACTCTTCATTGATCATCGAATATGTGCAGCGCTTTGGTGATTTCAATGGCTTCTTTACCAAACACAACGTGGCAAAACTGACTGCTGCGGCAGGTGCGGAAGAGGAGTTGATGGAGCTTCAGGCGCAGGTCTCTGCGCCGCGTTAACTATTGCTCGACAGCATAGCGGTGGGAATAACCGCCGCCATGCTGTTAAGGCTCAACATTATTCACTTTTAAAGTAAGTCTCGGCCAATGCTTCATGGACGTTGCTAATGCCCACCTGAAACTCATCGATAAATTTGTGCAGCCCACTACGTTTAATGCGGGTGGTATTAAACTCCTCGGCGGTTTTGATCAGCTGATTAATATGACGACTGACCAATCGGGTATTGGGCAGTGCCTTCAAACATCCCCCCAATTCACCGAGGCAATGGCCCATGGAACGAGGGAAATCGCGTTGTTTGATCAGATATCTCAGTACATCTTCGCCATTAACGCCGAGGTAACCCTGTTGGCGATAGGCTTGGAAGGCATGCAGGGATTTAAGCACACTGATCCAGCGCACCGTGGCGAAGGATGGATGAAAGTCATCTTCATCCGAAAGCAGATTGGCCGCTGCCACATCAAGAATTCGACTGCTCATGTCGGCCCGTTCCAAATTGCGGCCGATACGGAGAAACTGATAGGCATCATCGTGTGGCAAAGTCCCCATCATGACCCCTGTCATCGTTTGGCAGCGGAGAATCAATCCACACATGAAGTCGTTACGCTTGCGTCTCCCGACTGAGCCCTTGGCATACTCGGCCACATAGAGGTAAAGCTCGTTGGCCTGCTCCCAGACCTCATTAGGAACGATGTCGCGACTGACGCGAGCATTTTCACGGGCAGCGTTGATGCAAGTAACAATGCCGTTGGTATTGCGCGTATCCGAAATAATAAAACGCATCACCGTGCGCTCATCACTTTTATCCGGGTAATGTTCGTTGTAAAGCGCTTCGGCACCAATCACCTTAATCAACTCGTACCAGCCAAGTTCGACTTCGCGAGGCATGTCGAGCAATAGATTGGTCATACTGTTGACCAAGCGCGCAGTATCTTCGGCACGCTCCAGATAACGCGCCATCCAATATACATTTTCAGCTACACGTGACAGCATTATTTATCCCCCACATCAACGACCCAAGTATCCTTACTGCCGCCGCCCTGAGATGAGTTGACTATTAGTGAACCCTCGGGCAATGCGACACGGCTCAAACCACCCATGGTGGCGTAAATCTTTTTGCTTTGCAGCGTGAAAGGACGCAAATCCACATGGCGCGGAACGGCGCCGCCATCTATTAACGTTGGCACGGTAGAGAGATTCAGTGTCGGTTGGGCGATGTAATTGCGCGGATCATTTTTGATCAAACCGGCGAACTCCTTGAGCTCTTTTTTGGTTGCATGAGGCCCAATCAGCAGACCATAACCGCCCGATTCGTTGGCGGGTTTGACCACCAGCTCATCGAGATGATCTAGCACATAACGACGGTCATCATCTTTCATACAAAGATAGGTCGGCACGTTGGGAATGATAGGCTCTTCGTCCAGATAGTAGCGGATGATATCGGGCACAAAGGCGTAAATGACCTTGTCGTCAGCAACACCGGCGCCGGGTGCATTAGCGATGGCAACGTTACCCTTACGCCAAGCGCGCATCAATCCTTTCACGCCAAGAGTGGAGTCCTCGCGGAACTCCTCAGGATCAAGAAAGTCATCATCGATGCGACGATAGATCACATCAATCCGCTTAAGGCCGTAGATGGTGCGCATGTAAACGCAATCATCACTATCGACAATCAGATCACTGCCCTGCACCAGTTCTGCCCCCATCTGCTGGGCCAAGTAGCTGTGTTCAAAATAAGCTGAATTGTAGATGCCCGGCGTCATTACCACTATTTCTGGCACTTCACCCTGACGCGGTGAGATTGCGGCCAGCATGTCGAACAGCTGGGTGGTGTAATCATCAACCGGCAAAATATTAATATCTTCGAACAGCTCAGGGAACACCCGCTTCATGACATGTCGATTCTCCAGCATGTAGGAGACGCCCGAAGGGACACGCAGGTTATCCTCCAGTACATACTGGGTGCCATCGGCACCACGCACTAGATCGGTGCCACAAATATGCGCCCATACACCAAAAGGAGGCGAGATGCCTTCGCACTGTTTGCGATAGTTACGTGCGCCTGCCAACACCTCTTTTGGAAATGTTCCATCGTTAACGATGTGCTGTTTATGGTAGAGGTCATCGATAAATAGGTTGAGCGCCATCAGCCGCTGCTTAAGGCCGCTGTCGGTCTTTTGCCACTCTTTACTGCTAATCATTCGCGGTATTAAATCCAGTGGCCATGAGCGGTCGATATTGCTCCCTTCACTGTAAACCGTGAAGGAGATACCCAAGGTTTTAATCGCCAAATCCACCGCCTGTTTTAAATCGGTAACCTCAGCATCATCCAGTTTTGAGAAGTAACGACACAACACACTCGCTACACGCCGTGGATTGCCTTTACTGGAGACCAACTCGTCATACCCTTTACCCGGATCATAGTTCTTAAAATCAATCGACATACGCTTCTCCATAAACGAACTCAATATTTATCTTACAGCAAGATGTACGCCCGTCTAAATTTTATCACTTGGGATAAACCGCCTATCCTCGTTTTTTCAGCACCATTCTGTGGCATATCAACACCACGCTGCCAATCCGCCCGATACTTCAGTGTTCAACAATTTGCTGCATCACAGAGTGAGCCGCACCCCCACTACAGATAGGCGATAATGTTACTTCACACTTAATATCGGTTGGCCATCCAGACTGAAGTGATATTTAGCTACAGGTTCAGCCACACCGACAGATTACGTCCCGGCAGGAATTCCACTACGGCGGACAGCGCTTTAACAACGAGTTGAAAATATGAAGACCGATAACCACGTGACGCGTGACGTTATAGCCTCATCCAGAGGGGCTATTTATGGACAATAAAAAAGGCCAAGGGGTTAGCCTTGGCCTTTTTTATTTCAATTTGGCGGAGAGAGAGGGGTTCGAACCCTCGATAGGTTTTTGGCCTATACACACTTTCCAGGCGTGCTCCTTCAACCGCTCGGACACCTCTCCATTTACTCGTTATATCCAGCCATCAGGGCCAGCCACAGCGAGGGCGGCAGAATATACCAGATCCGCCATGGTTGCAATCCAATAATGGCCCTTGCTGCCTAGCTTGATACTGTGGAACTATGGATAAAAACACTTTACTGACGATAACTTATCAGTAGTAACTCCATAACAGTTAAGCAATAAAAGGGACTTCGGCCACCATGACCTACGACACCCCCGCTGCACCTCTGTCCCCAGCTCGCGCGGCCATCAATCGCGCCTACCTGTGCGACGAGGGTGAGCATCTTGACACCCTGCTGCCGCTCGCCAGCCTCGCTGAAGCCGAACGCGCCCAGGCAGAGATGCTGGCGCGGCAGTTAGTCACGCAGGTGCGCAGCATGGAGCGCTCGCAGGGCGGAGTGGATGCCTTATTGAACCAATACGACCTCAGCACTCAGGAGGGTGTGCTGCTGATGTGTCTGGCGGAGGCGCTGCTGCGCATCCCCGACACGACCACCATAGACAAACTGATTCAGGACAAACTCTCTAACGCCGAATGGAGTCGTCATCTCGGCCAAAGTGCCTCACTGTTGGTGAATGCCTCCACCTGGGGGCTATTGCTGACGGGATCGATCGTCAAGATGGAGAACTCTTCATCGCTCTTCAACCGTCTGATCGGCCGCAGCGGCGAGCCGGTGATTCGCATGGCGATCAAACAGGCGATGCGGCTCATCGGCCACCAGTTTGTGATGGGCAATACTATTGAAGAGGCGCTGACACGCAGCGTTGATGAATCAAACCGCCCCTATCGCCACTCCTTCGACATGCTTGGCGAAGCGGCGCTGACCGCCGCCGATGCGGAGCGCTATCTGGCTGCTTACCATCACGCCATCGCCATGCTCAGCAAACACGCTAGCTCTGGCGAGCTGTTTGACCATCCGGGCATCTCGGTCAAGCTCTCCGCGCTCCATCCCCGTTATGAATATACGCAGCGGCAGCAGGTGTTTGATGAGCTAACACCCAAGTTGTTGGCGCTGGCCGTCGCCGCCAAGGCCGCCAACATCAACATGACCATCGATGCCGAAGAGGCTGAGCGGCTCGACCTGTCGCTCGATATCTTTGAAGCGGTGCTGCGCAACCAGTCGCTCAATGGCTGGCACGGCTTTGGTTTGGCGGTGCAGGCGTACCAGAAACGCGCCCTCTATGTGATCGACTGGCTGGCCGGATTGGCCACCGAGTGTGCGCGGCAGATCCCCATTCGGCTGGTGAAGGGCGCCTACTGGGACACTGAAATCAAACTGGCGCAGGAGCGCGGTCTACCGGGCTATCCGGTCTTCACGCGCAAGGCCGCGACCGACGTCTCATATCTCGCCTGCGCACGTCGCATGCTCGACAATGGCGAGCGCTTCTATCCCCAGTTCGCCACCCACAACGCCCACACCGTCGCCACCATTATCACCCTGGCCAGGCCGCGCGCCTTTGAGTTCCAGCGTCTGCACGGCATGGGCGAAGCGCTCTATACCACGTTATTAAAAGACCAGCCGCAGCTGCATTGCCGCGTCTATGCGCCGGTCGGCAGCCACAAGGAGCTGCTCCCCTATCTGGTACGGCGACTGCTGGAGAATGGCGCCAACAGCTCATTTGTGAATCAGATTGGCAACAAGCAGGTGCCGCTCGAAGCGATTATCACCGATCCGGTGAGTGAGATTGCCGTGTCGCACCATCGCCACCACCCACGCATCCCCAACCCACTCCATCTCTATGGCGCAGAGCGGCTCAACTCCAGCGGCATCAATTTTGCCGATGCCGAGGCGCAGCAACAGCTCGACACCGCACTTGCACAAGCCAACAAGAAAAAATGGCAGGCAGCACCGATGGTGGATGGCCAACCCCTTAAAGGGAAGGTGCAGTCCATTCTCAATCCGGCTGACCACAATGACATTGTCGGTGATGTTGTGCTCGCCGATGGCGCTGCCGCTGATAAGGCACTGAGCTCTGCTTACAAAGCAGCACCCGAATGGGCCAACAGCAGCGCCAAAGAGCGCGCCGCGCATCTGGATCAAGCCGCCAAACTGATGGAGGAGCAACGTGTCGAACTGATGTCACTGATCATTCGCGAAGGCGGCCGCACCCTCAACGATGCGCTCAGTGAAGTGCGTGAAGCGATCGATTTCTGCCGTTATTACGCCGCACAGGCGCGGCAACACTTTGAACATCCTATTAAATTGCCCGGCATCACTGGCGAGAGCAATCATTTACGCCTGGTAGGACGCGGTGTCTTTATCTGCATCAGCCCGTGGAACTTCCCGGCCGCCATCTTCACCGGCCAGATCGCCGCTGCCCTCGCGGCAGGCAACAGCGTCATCGCCAAACCGGCCGCCGCCACGCCACTCTGCGCCGCTTACGTCGTACACCTGCTGCACCAGGCCGGCATCCCCAAAGAGGTGCTGCATTTCATCCCCGGCAGCGGCAACGAGGTGGGCATGAAGTTGGTGAGTGACGAACGCATTGCTGGGGTCGTATTTACCGGCTCCACTGATACGGCACGCAAGATCAACCAGGCACTGGCGCAAGGGCCGCGCATCCT
>JAYUTP010000006.1:0-4298 GCA_043755075.1 Tenderia sp. (SeqCode) | reverse complement strand
TCGTAGGTGGCTCCAGCGCAGTGCAGCCCTTGGTGGGCGGGAATAAGGTAGCCGTCGTAACAGACGGGTGTTTTCAGCATGGTGCTTTGTTCTGTGGCGGGCAGGTGGGCAATCTGGCCGCGTATTTTTTTTAGTGTGAGGGTGTCGTTGCCGAGCAAACGCTCTGCATCGTGGCCGTTGGCGATGATGACGACGGGCGCGCTGGCGATGACGGTGACATCATCGACACCGATCACCCGCCACTCGTCGTTCTCTCTATGCAACTTCAACGCCTGCTGATGCAGCCGGGGGGTGATGTATTGCCGTTGGTCGTTGATCAGCCAGCGGCACAATGCGGGTGGTTCGGCCCAGCCCGCTAGCGGGAAAAAAACTCCGCCGCGCGGGGTGGTGATGCCGCACAGCTCGCTGGCACGTTGGGCATCGCAGAATTCGATGACCTCTTTGGGCAGCGATAGCCGTTGTAGTCGCGTCTGTTTTTTTTTCTTCTCAGGTTCATCCTCAAGCTGCAAAACGCCACTGGCGAACCAGGGTAGTGATGGGTCTTGGCGTTTTAATTCATTCAACCACCCTACCGTGTGCAGAAAGGCGCTGAGATAAAACTGGCCGTCGTTGCCCATGTCGGCGGTGAGCCGTGGCAGCACTACGCCGCTGTGATTGCCGGAGGCCTCGTGCGCCAGCGCGGCATGACGTTCGATCAAGGTCACCTGCCAGTGGCGTTTGGCCAGTGCGTGGCTGACGGTTGTACCGGCTAGCCCGCCGCCGATGACGATGGCGCGTTTCTCAGTGACGTTGGTGGTCGGATATTGAAACCAGGGCGGTGTTGAGTGGGCGACAGATTTGTTGGCAATGGTGCGCGGTACGCACTCTACGGTATTAATCACAGTGCCAAGCTCTTCTCCACCATCCGTCTGATGGAGGCATCAGGGGCGAGGTTAAGGATCTCTTCTAGCGGCACCCACGCCAGTTCGTTGGACTCCTCGCTGATCACCAGCGGGGTGTTGCGGTCGGCTTCGAGTAAAAAGCGCACGTCGTAATGGTAGTGATCCGGTTCATTCTTGCGGGCGGGGATGAGGTGCACATCGACGTCGAAGATCGCTTCGCTGACGGGGCGCAATGTGGTCAGGCCAGACTCCTCCAGCCCTTCGCGCAGCGCCACGTTCAGCGTATTGGCATCGCCATCGGAGTGGCCGCCGAGCTGTAACCAGCGGTCGAGCTTGCGATGGTGAGTGAGCAGGGCATGGCGACGATCAAGGTCGATGATCCAGGCGGAGCCGGTGATGTGGCCGACCTTTAATGTGCGTTCAAAGCAATTTTCATACTCGGCAACAAAACGCGCGATCTGTGCCAGCATCGCGGCTTCATTGGGGTCGTATGGGGTGTGTTGCGCAAGTTTTTGCGCCAGGAACTGACGGTGCATCGGTGGGCCTCCAGTAATGAGGCCCGCAGTTTATCATGCCATTCCGGCTCTATTTCGAAGGTGAAGCAGGACAGCGACGAGCGAACGACGACAGTTACTACGTGTACACTGCGCTTTTTCGCCCATTTTCGCCTCGATTAGAAGCGCCTACTTTTGGTGCCCTCGCGGCTTGAGCGAATTTATAGAGGTGCCCTATAGCCTGTTTTCAATCGTAAAACTCTTTTCTTGATTGAGAGGTGTGCTAACTGGGTACAATAGCCACCCCGGCTGGTCAGTTAAATGGCTGGGTAATCTGAAATGGTAATGGAGCGAGGTTTTACATGGTTATTTTCTCAACCAACTATGGCGACATCAAAATTGAGTTGTTAGCCGATGATGCGCCGATTTCGGCCGCCAATTTTTTGCAGTATGTGGATGAAGGTTTTTTTGATGGCACCATCTTCCATCGTGTCATCCCGGGATTCATGATTCAGGGGGGCGGTTTTACCGAGACGATGGATCAGAAGGAGACCCACGCTCCGATTAAGAACGAGGCCGATAACGGCCTGAAGAATCTGCGTGGCACCCTCTCCATGGCGCGTACCCAAGTGGTCGATAGCGCGACTACCCAGTTCTTTATCAGCGTGGCTGATAACGAATTTCTCAACCATGGTGCCCGTGACTTCGGCTATGCCGTCTTCGCCAAGGTGGTTGAGGGGATGGATGTCATCGACAATATCGCTAAGGTCAAAACTGGCAACCATGGCGGACATCAGAATGTGCCCGTGGATGCAGTAGTGATTCTTAGCGCCAAGCGCGCGGCCTGATCCGGTGGTGCACAGCAGAAAAAACCCACTTTCGTCAGGGGTGGTGGTTATCCGCCGCATCGACGGTGAATGGCGTTACTTGTTGTTGTGCGCCTTCCAATACTGGGACTTCCCCAAGGGGTTGGTGGAGCTGAACGAAGAGCCGCTGGCGGCCGCGCAACGTGAAGTGGCGGAAGAGAGCACCCTCGAAAACCTCCAGTTTCACTGGGGCTACGACTTTTACGAAACCCCGCCCTATGGGCAGTATAAAAAAATTGCCCGTTACTATTTAGCCGAATCTGCTGCGGGGGATGTGGATCTGCCCATCAACCCAGAACTTGGCCATCCTGAGCATGAAGATTTTCGCTGGGTCACCCTGGCTGAGGCCGAGGCGATGTTGGCACCCAGAGTACAGCCAGTGTTGCAGTGGGCACTAGGATTGCTCCAGCGGACCTGATTGTCCCAGTAGGTCAGCGGGCTGTCGTTGTAATCGTTTTTTATTCCCCTGTTTTTATTCAAGTGATTGGGCTATTGCTTATCTATAAACTGTGTCGGCAATTTCACAATTACCGAGCTACGGTTTAATTTGCGCGCTAAGATCACTGCTATTGGACTAAAAAGCACCGCTAAAACCAATCAGCACCCAGGAGAATGTCATGCGTGTCGCTATTGTTGAGGACGACCTCGATCAAGCCAAACTGTTGAGTGTCTGGCTAAAGGATTGGGGGTATGAGTGTCATCTCTTTTCAAGTGGGATGAATGCCATCAAGTCCCTGCAAAGTGAGAGTTACGACCTAGTCTTGCTTGATTGGCTGTTGCCGGATATTAATGGCGACAAGGTATTGCTCTGGGTTCGCGAGAATATCGATTGGCATATCCCGCTTATTTTTGTCACCCACTGTGATGGTGAGGTGGATATCGCTTACGCCCTTGACCATGGTGCTGATGACTATGTGCTTAAACCGGTCAAACCTCTGGAGCTGAAGGCGCGTATCGCGGCGTTGACACTGCGTTTGAATGGCGTCGAAAAAGAGAAACGGCAGTTGGTGTATGGTCCTTACCGTTTTGAGTTTGATACCCATCAAGCCTTTCTCAACAATGAACTTGTGGAGCTGACCCAGAAGGAATTTTCATTGGCCGCTTTTTTCTTCCGCAATGCCGGGCGGTTGTTGTCGCGTTCCCATTTACTGGAGAGTGTCTGGGGTCACAATACTGAGGTCAATACCCGCACCCTCGATACCCACATCAGTCGTCTGCGCAAAAAACTTCAATTTGGTCCGGAGATCGGCTGGCAGCTTAAGTCGATGTATCGTTATGGCTACCGGCTTGAGGATGCTTCCTGATTAAGTAATGGTTTGAAAAAACGAGTATCGAGTGTTTCACTTTTTACCGGCGTAATGAACTTTTGCCACCCTTCCACGGAAATGAGTTGAGGTCTATATGTCATACAGTAAACTTGTCCACGCCAAGCATACGCATGGGTCGTTACAGGCAAAGCGCAGCAGCGGCATCGCTCAATTTGTCGATAACCGTACAACCGCAGCGGCGCAATTAAAATTGCAAAACCTCATAAGCAACAGCCCGCAAGCCGCCGCCCAGCGCATCATGCAAGCGATGATGAACAACTCAGCCGTGGTGCAGCAAAAAACAGTTCAACGAGCGGGGGATGAAGAGTTGCTGCAAGGCAAGTTCGAAACCACGCAACGCGTTGAAGATGAGGAGCTACTGCAAGGAAAGTTTGAAGCCGTGCAACGGCTCGAAGATGAAGAGCTTTTGCAGGGCAAGTTTGCAGCACCCGCAACCGCACAGTTAGAAGAAAAATCCAACAATACCGGCTTGCCAAATCAGCTTAAAGCCGGGATTGAATCGCTCTCGGGTATGAGCATGGATCATGTGAAGGTTCACTATAACTCCGCCAAACCTGCACAACTAAATGCACACGCCTATGCACAGGGTGGCGATATCCATGTGGCGCCGGGGCAGACGCAGCATTTGCCTCATGAGGCCTGGCATGTGGTGCAGCAAGCGCAGGGCAGAGTGAAACCGACGATGCAGATGAAGGCGGGGGTGCCGGTGAATGATGACGCGGGGTTGGA
>JAYUTP010000005.1:0-9281 GCA_043755075.1 Tenderia sp. (SeqCode) | reverse complement strand
CCTAAAGGGCACAAGAGGCGCGCCACACGATTCACATTGGCCACGCATTTCAAGCGCGCTGTAACCCAACAGACTGCGCCCGATTCAACCTCGGCATGTTGGGTTACGGTGCGCATGAAGGGCAATGCAAACATCACCCGCCGCGACATGCGCACCTAACCCAACCTACATTTACAGCAACAACCGGCGTGTATCGGAAAGCACGCGACTGAGGAACGAGGTGAAACGTGCGCCGTCGGCACCATCGATCACGCGGTGATCGTAGGAGAGCGACAGTGGCAGCATCAAACGCGGCTCAAACTCCTTGCCATTCCAGACCGGCTGCATCTTGGCGCGTGAAACACCGAGGATAGCCACTTCGGGGGCGTTCACGATCGGTGTAAACTTGGTACCGCCGATGCCACCGAGACTGGAGATGGTGAAACACCCACCTTGCATGTCGCCGGGCTTGAGCTTTTTGTCACGCGCCTTGATGCTCATCTCACCCAGCTCCACGGCCAGATCGACCAAGCTCTTGCGATCCACATCACGCACCACCGGTACCACCAAACCATCGGGGGTATCAACGGCGATACCAATATTGAAATAGCTCTTCAGGATCAGGTTCTCACCCGTCGCATCCAGCGATGAGTTGAAACGTGGGTACTGCTTCATTGCCGAAACCACTGCCTTCATCATGAAGACCAGCGGCGTGACCTTGATGCCCTTGGCTTTATACTCTTCGGCCATCTCTTTGCGGAAGCTCTCCATATCGGTGATGTCGGACTCGTCAAACTGGGTAACGTGTGGAACAGTGACCCAGTTGCGGTGCAGGAACTGACCGGTAAGTTTGTTGATCTTGGTCAGCGGCTTGCTTTCGATGGCGCCCCACTGACTGAAATCGATCTCTGGCATTGGCGCCACACCCAGACCACCGCCAACCGTTGGCTGACTCAGGGCGCGTTTGACGAAGCTCTGCACATCTTCATGGGTAATGCGGCCTTTGCGGCCACTGCCATCGACCTTGCCAAGATCAACACCGAGTTCGCGAGCGAACTTGCGTACTGATGGACTGGCGTAGGCCTTGGCAAACCCGGCTTCGTCGATCTGGGCAGTGGGCGACTGACGCACGGGCGCTGGAGTAACCGCCTGGGGTACGGACTTGGCGTGTGCCGGTGCCGCAGGGGCGGGAGCAGTCTCTGCCTTAGGCGCTGGCGCTGACACAGGTACAGGTACAGGTGCAGCGGCGCCCTCGTTGGCGGCCGGTTCCAGTATCAGGATCAGCGAACCTTTGGAGATCCGCTCACCCACC
Source organism: Tenderia sp. (SeqCode) (assembly GCA_043755075.1). Classification (GTDB taxonomy): domain Bacteria; phylum Pseudomonadota; class Gammaproteobacteria; order Tenderiales; family Tenderiaceae; genus JAKFXL01. The sequence goes on along the minus strand of JAYUTP010000005.1, from coordinate 7,990 downwards.
TTGATCTTCAGCTCTTTGACCACCCCCGCCTCTGGGGCGGGAATCTCCATCGCTGCCTTGTCGGACTCAACAGAGATAAGCGATTGCTCAACGGTGATGGTATCTCCCACGCCAACCAGCAGCTCAATCACTTCGACGTCTTTGAAGTCGCCAATATCAGGTACAAATATCTCTTTTGCCATCTCTATTCTCTCGATCCTCTTTGGCGCCTGATTACGCAAACAACGGGTTGGTTTTTTCTGAATCGATACCGTATTTGGCAATTGCCTCGGCCACCTTCTCAGCAGGCAGTTGACCTTCGTCAGCCAGCGCCTTGAGTGCCGCAACCACTACGTTGTAGCTGTTCACCTCGAAGTGTTTACGCAACTGAGCACGGGTATCGCTGCGGCCAAAACCATCTGTACCCAGCACCACATAGCGTCCCGGGACCCATTCACGAATCTGGTCAGCATAATTGCGGATGTAGTCGGTGGCAGCAATAAACGGCCCCTTCACACCATCAAAACATTGTGCGACGTACGGCACCTTTGCGGTTGCTGCCGGGTGCAGACGGTTCCAGCGCTCGCAGTCCTGAGCCTCGCGGGTCAGTTCATTGAAGCTGGTGGCGCTCCAAATATCGGCATCGATACCCCAATCATCGCGCAGCAGGTCGGCGGCAGCAATCACCTCACGCAGAATAGTGCCAGAGCCAAGCAGCTGTACTTTATTCTTCTTTTTACCGCCATTACGGAATTTATACATTCCTTTGATAATTCCCGCTTCCGTGCCCTTTGGCATGGCGGGGTGAACGTAGTTTTCGTTCATGGTGGTGACGTAATAGAAGACACTCTCCTGCTGCTCGTACATGCGACACATACCATCATGTACGATCACCGCCAGCTCGTAACCAAAGGTTGGATCGTAGCTGATGCAGTTAGGGACGGTGCCCGCCAAGATCAAGCTGTGACCATCCTGATGTTGCAGCCCTTCACCGGCCAGCGTGGTACGGCCAGCAGTAGCGCCGATGAGGAAGCCACGCGCCTGCATGTCACCCGCCGCCCAGGCCAGATCGCCGATACGCTGGAAGCCGAACATGGAGTAGTAGATATAGAACGGCACGGTATTAACGCCGTGTGAACTGTAAGAGGTAGCGGCAGCAATCCACGAGCACATGGAACCCGCTTCATTGATCCCCTCTTCGAGGATCTGGCCGGACTTGTCCTCCTTATAGAACATGATCTCCTCTTTATCCTGCGGCGTGTAGAGCTGGCCAACAGAAGAGTAGATACCCAGCTGGCGGAACATGCCTTCCATACCGAAGGTGCGCGCCTCATCAGGAACGATAGGCACAATGTTCTTGCCGATCTTCTTGTCGCGGCAGAGCAGTGTCAGCAACCGCACATAGGCCATAGTGGTGGACATCTCTTTGTCACCACTGCCCTGGAGCAGCACATCAAAGGTCGATAGTGGCGGTACTTCCAGCGGCGCAGCACTGTGCTGACGCGCCGGCAGATAACCGCCTAGCTCTTTACGACGGGCATGCATGTACTGCATCTCAGGGCTGTCGTCAGCAGGTTTGTAATACTTCCCAGCCGCTGCCTCTTCATTATTCAACGGGATGTTGAAGCGGTCGCGGACGTAGACCATCTCGTCATCGCCGAGCTTTTTCTGCGAATGGGTACGATTCTGCCCTTCACCCGCCGCGCCCATGCCATACCCCTTGACGGTGTGCGCCAAAATCACGCTCGGTTGGCCACTATCAACCGCCGCCTTGTAGGCCGCGTAGACCTTGTGTGGATCGTGACCGCCACGGTTGAGGCGCCAGACGTCATCGTCGGACATCTTCGAGACCATCGCCAGCAGCTCAGGATATTTGCCGAAGAAGTGCTCACGCACATAGGCACCATCTTTTGATTTGTAGTTCTGGAAGTCACCATCGACGCACTCCATCATGCGCTTCTGCAACAGACCATTTTTATCTTTGGCCAGCAGCGTATCCCAGTAAGAGCCCCACAGCACCTTGATCACATTCCAGCCAGCACCACGGAAACTTGCCTCCAGCTCTTGAATGATCTTGCCGTTGCCGCGCACCGGGCCATCGAGACGTTGCAGGTTGCAGTTGACCACCCAGACCAGATTGTCGAGATTCTCACGCGAGGCCAGGGTAATGGCGCCTAAAGATTCTGGCTCATCAGTCTCACCATCGCCAAGGAAAGCCCAGACCTTGCGGTTCTTGGTATCAGCCAGACCACGATCCTGAAGATACTTCATGAAGCGCGCCTGATAGATCGACATGATCGGGCCGAGGCCCATGGAGACGGTCGGGAACTGCCAGAAGTCCGGCATCAGCCAGGGGTGCGGATAGGAGGAGAGCCCCTTGCCATCCACCTCCTGACGGAAGTTGTCGAGCTGCTCCTCGGTCAGGCGACCTTCGAGGAAGGCACGGGCATAGGTACCGGGTGAGGCGTGGCCCTGAGAATAGATCAGATCACCGCCATGTTCGTGACTCGGCGCACGCCAAAAGTGGTTGAAACCCACATCGTACAAAACCGCCGCAGAAGCGAAGGTGGCAATATGCCCGCCCAGCTCCGCAGCCTTACGGTTAGCCTTGACCACCATGGCAATGGCGTTCCAGCGGATAAAGGAGCGAATGCGGTCCTCCATCGCCTGGTCACCAGGAATTGGCGCCTCCAGATGCGGCGGTATAGTATTTACATACGCTGTATTGGCGGAATAGGGCAGATTGGCACCGCTGCGGCGCGCTTTATCAATCATCTGCTCCAATAAATAGTGGGCGCGCTCCACGCCTTCTTTTTCGATCACTGCCTCAAGGGCGTCGATCCACTCCTGCGTTTCAATGGCATCGACATCGGGTAACTGCGCTAGCTGAGACATTGCTCCAACCTCTTTATGTAGAGTTCTGTTTCCCGCCACCCAGCTTTTCAAAACGCAAATCGGGGGCAGTATTCATATATTAGGGCCTGCTAGCACCTGTAACTCTGACAGATTCTGGCAGACAAAAATCCGGACTCATCCGCATGGCGGAAAGCGCGCTATGATCGTGTTTTTGGGCCAGAAGGTCAAGAAAATCCGCGCCGACAACCCTGGAAATTTCAGGCAATTTCACATGCAAAACAATCAGTTGAAAAGAAAGCACCGCCTCAGCGGCGGTGTTTTTTGTAGTGGTTAATCAGGCCGTTTGTCGATGCATCATGAGTTTTAACCGGCGTCGCATCACCCAACTCGGGCTGAATTGCCTGGGCCAGCTGCTTGCCCAGCTCTACCCCCCACTGGTCGAAGGAGTTGATATCCCAGATCACGCCCTGAACAAAGATCTTGTGTTCATACATGGCGATAATCGAGCCGAGGGTGCGGGGTGTCAGCTTCTGGTAGAGGATAGAGCTGGTGGGGCGATCACCTTCAAACACCTTGTGCGGTAACAACTGCTCCAGCGCCTCACCCTTCATGCCTGCCACCTTCAGCTCCTCCCGCGCCTCGGTCTCGGTACGGCCCCGCATCAGCGCCTCGGTCTGGGCGAAGAAGTTGGAGAGCAGGATCATATGATGACCACCGACTGGGTTTTGACTCTCAACCGGGGCAAGAAAATCAGCAGGGATCAACTTGTTACCCTGATGCACCAGCTGGAAGAAAGCATGCTGACCATTGGTGCCGGGCTCGCCCCAAATAATCGGACCCGTGGCCCAATCCACATACTCGCCCGTACGGGTGACATGTTTGCCGTTGCTCTCCATATCCCCTTGCTGAAGATAGGCAGGAAAGCGGTGCAGATATTGATCATAAGGGAAGATTGCGTAACTGTTTGATTCGAAAAAATTGTTATACCAAACTCCCAGCAGCGCCATGATCACTGGAATATTTTTCTCCACGGGCGTGTGGTGGAAATGGTTATCCATCTCATGGGCGCCGGTGAGCAACTCTTCAAAATTATCCATGCCGATGTAGACAGCAATTGAGAGGCCAATGGCGCTCCAGAGTGAATAGCGGCCACCGACCCAGTCCCAAAATTCGAACATGTTGTTGGTATCGATGCCAAATTCCGCCACCGCCTTGGTGTTGGTGGAGAGGGCGACAAAGTGGCGTGCCACCGCCTGCTCATCATCCAATGCATCCACCAGCCAAACCCGCGCCGTGCGGGCATTGGTCAAGGTTTCCTGGGTGGTAAAGGTCTTGGAGGCAACGATGAAGAGGGTGGTCTCGGGATTAAGCGGCTTCAGGGTCTCAACAATATGAGTGCCGTCGACATTGGAGACAAAGTGAACATTGAGCCCCGCCTGAGCGTAGGGTTTGAGCGCCTCGGTCACCATCACCGGGCCAAGGTCGGAGCCGCCGATGCCGATATTGACCACATCGGTAATCGCTTTGCCGGTGTGGCCAAGCCAACGGCCGCCACGCACTTCATCACAAAAATAGCGCATCTTGGCCAATACCGCGTTGATCTGCGGCATGACGTCTGCACCATCGACAAATATCGGGGTGTTGCTGCGATTGCGCAGCGCCACATGAAGTACCGCACGATCCTCGGTGACATTGATTTTGTCACCATTAAACATGCGCTCGGTCCAGAGCGGAACATCGGCTACCCGCGCCAGATCGAAGAGCAACTCCATGGTCTGCTCGGTAACCCGATTTTTGGAGTAGTCAAAAAGGATGTCATTAAAACGGACGGAAAATTTATCGAAACGCTGCGGGTCGTTCTCAAACCAGGCGCGCATGTGTTGCGGCTCGATTTTGTATTGATGCCTGCGTAACGTCTGCCAAATTTTGGTACGCGTTATTACACTCATTACTACCCCACGCTGCTGTTTTTATACTTATATATTTATCACAAAGAGCACGAAGGAGATTTTACAACATTTCAACTAAAGTTAACCTTCGCGCTCTTCGTGTGTTTTGTGCCCAAAGCACGGCCTGGGCCTGGCATTGATGAAGAACTTTATCTAATACGCCTCTGATCCTACATCACTGCCATCAACCCCCAGGGAGTGGCGCCAGAACTGATCCTCTCTATCAAACAGGCGATAAGTACCACGCGGCCCCCAGCTGCCCGCCGGATAGGTGTTGATGAAATCACGCTCCATCGACCAAACCTTGAGAATAGGATCAACCACACGCCATGCCCATTCGACCTCATCGTAACGCAAAAAGAGCGAATGGTCGCCCTTGATCACATCAAGTATCAGGTCTTCATAAGCATCACCCTGCGGCCGTTGCTCCTCGTGATAACTCGCATCGAGGCTGATCATACGCGTTTTCATGGCAGTGCCATGTTCTTTGACATTGATCTCCATCTTCAGGCAATCATTGGGCTGTATTCCCAACAATAGCCAATTGGGTTGTAACTGATCAAGCCGCGCACCACGAAACAACAGCTGCGGTGGCTGCTTGAAACGGATGCTAACGGCGGAGCTGCCCTCGGCCATGCGTTTGCCGGTGCGCAGATAGAAGGGGACTCCTTTCCAGCGCCAGTTATCAATATAGAGCTTGAGCGCGGCATAGGTCTCAGTGACACTATCGCCCGGCACATCTTCCTCCTCCAGATAACCGGGGACCGGCTTGCCGTCGATCTGGCCTGCCGCATACTGACCGCGAAAGGCGTGGGCATGCACCGCCTTCTGCGGGATCGGGCGCACCGATTTGAGCACCTTGACCTTCTCGTCACGCAGCGACTCGGCATCCATACCGGCCGGTGGCTCCATCGCTACCAGTGTCATTAACTGCATCAGATGGCTCTGCAACATGTCGCGCAACGCACCCGCGTTATCGTAGTACTCGGCGCGGCTGCCAATGCCGAGCGTTTCCGAATGGGTAATCTGAATGTGATCGATGTAGTTGCGGTTCCACAACGGCTCCAACATCAGGTTGGCAAAGCGGAATACCAACACATTGCGCACTGTCGCCTTGCCTAAATAGTGGTCGATGCGATAGATCTGATTTTCTTTCAGATAACGGGTCAACCCGCTTTGTAACGTCTGGGCACTGAGCAGGTCGTAGCCAAAGGGTTTCTCAACCACGACCCGACCCCAGCCGTGCTGCTCGCGCAACAATCCAGCCTTGCCAAGCTTCTCAATCACCGTGCCAAACTCCGACGGACTAATCGACATGTAGTAAAGTACGTTGCGCGGAAATGTGTTGTCATCCGTCAACTTTTTCATCAAACCATCGTAAGCAGCATTCTCCGTAAGATCGCCCTGGTGATATTCGAGCTTCTCACTGAAGCGCTCGAACGCCTCCTGGTCATATCCCTTGGGATATTTTTCCGTCAGCATCTGCGCCACCTCGGCGACCCATTGCTTCCGATCCCAGGCACGACGGCCAAAGGCCAGCACCTTGGAACCTTCTGGCAGTCGCTTTTCAGAATCGAGCTGGAACAGCGCTGGCATCAACTTAATACGCGACAAGTTTCCCGTGGCACCAAAGATGACGATAGTACAAGGCGGCAATTTATTCATGAGCCTGCCTTCTTCACGGAATGACCGCCAAAAGCGTTACGCATCATGGAGAGCAGTTTAAAATCGTAGCCCTCCTGATCCTGGCTGGTGAAACGCATCATCAGAGCCAGGCTCAACACTGGCGCGGCAACACCCTGATCAATCGACTCGATCACGGTCCAGCGCCCTTCACCCGAATCAGGCACATAGGGGGCGACACCTTTCAACTGTTGATCCTGTTTCAAGGCATCGGCGGTCAAATCAAGCAGCCAACTTCTGACCACTGAAGAGTGACGCCACAGCTCGGAGATTTTGGCCAGATCGAGATTAAACTCCTCCTTGCCTTTCAACAGCGCGAAGCCTTCGGCCATCGCCTGCATCATGCCGTACTCAATGCCGTTGTGAATCATCTTGGTAAAGTGTCCAGCGCCAACAGGACCAACATGGGCCCAGCCACGATCGGCGGCCGGTGCCAACACCTTCAGTGCGGGCTCAACCACCGCCACCACCTCCGGCTCGCCCCCGACCATCAGGCAATATCCATTGGCCAGACCCCAGACGCCACCCGAGGTGCCAGCATCCATAAAACCGATGCTGTAAGATTTGAGCAGTGCGCCACGCCGTTCGCTGTCGTGGTAATTGGAGTTACCTCCATCGATAACCACATCGCCCTGCTCAAGGATAGAAGTCAGCTCCTGCAACGCCTCTTCGGTCGGCGCACCGCTCGGCAGCATCAACCACACCACCCGCGGCGCCTTGAGTTTTTCCACCGCATCACGCAATGAAGTGGCGGCGATCATGCCATCCTCCTTAACCAGCGTACTTACGATTTCGGCAGAACGGTTGTAACCGACAACCTCAATACCACCACGACAGAGACGGCGCGCCATATTGCCACCCATCTTCCCCAAACCGATCATTGCCATGCGCATGATCCAACTCCCTGTTTAGAACAATCTGTTTAAATGTACGCCAGACGTCTGCCTACTGTAGACGATACCGACAATGTATTAAGAAATAAAGAATGACTGCCGAGACAACACCCTCTGTAGTCGTCTCGGCATCGCCAAACTTGAGCACAGTGTTTTTAGAACGCTATTTTTTGACTGGTTTTTTTGCAGTTTACGTTGCAAGGTGCGGCGCTGGATGATGACGATAGAGCTGGGCTAAAAATTCCACGTTCCCACCATGGCTATCGCAACCGCCACCTACTCCCGAGGTTTAACAACCGCTGCGCCGCCACCCGACAGCGTAAATTCAAGTGCAGAGCTTCATCAGTGCGGGAAGAGATCGGATCAAAATTTTACAATCCCCCTATCACTCGATGACCGAATCTTACGAGCTCAAACTCGCAGTGTCGCGCTGCTGCTGAAAACAGTGCGGCAATTTGTCACAGAGGAAGTCATCACCATGTCCGCCACGCTACGCTGCATCATGCCGCCGCAGATTTCCCGCAGACAAGCCCTCTCTGTTATTCTGCACTCAAAAACATGCCTACGTGACAGGCACTTAATCATCCTCGCAGCGGTAGGAGTGAGCATGTCAGACAAAAACAAAAAAAT
>JAYUTP010000004.1:0-2420 GCA_043755075.1 Tenderia sp. (SeqCode) | reverse complement strand
GTGTCGAAGGATAGAGTGCGGCGGCACTGCTCCTCCAGCACGGTATTGAGCGCATCAGCAAGATCGGGCGCGGTATCGGCCAAAGTACCGTCCAGATCGAACAAGATGGTGCGGATGTTGATAGGGTTCATAGGCATGTTCTCAAACTATTTGTCAGTGTATCGGCGCAACTATCCGATTTTTGATGGGATTTATAGAGGTGCCCTGAAACTAGGGCATCAATCCTCGGGCCGAAGGGTGTGAATCAGATAATTGACCTCAATATCTTGGCCAAGAGTGTAGCGACGGCTAAGCGGGTTGTAACTCATGCCGCTGAGATTTTGCATCTCTAGGCCAGCGGCACGCATCCAGCTGTCCATCTCGTGGGGGCGGATGAATTTGCGGTAGTCGTGCGTTCCCTTGGGTAACATATTAAGTAGATACTCGGCGCCGATGATGGCGAAGAGATAGCCCTTGGGGGTGCGATTGATGGTGGAAAAGAAAATATGGCCGCCCGGCTTCACCAAGCGAGCGCAGGCGGCGATGACCGAGGCGGGATCGGGCACATGCTCCAGCATCTCCATGCAGGTGACCACGTCGTAGCTGGCGGGGGCTTCGGCGGCCATCTCCTCGGCGGTGATGTTGCGATATTCAACCTGGATACCCGATTCGAGGGCGTGCAACTTGGCCACCGTCAGTGGTGCCTGACCGGCATCGATGCCGGTGACCACGGCGCCACGATGGGCCATGCTCTCGGCTAGGATGCCGCCGCCACAGCCCACATCCAGCACCTTTTTGCCGGTGATCTGGGCGCGCTGGTCGATGTAGTTGAGGCGCAGCGGGTTGATCTCGTGCAGTGGCTTGAACTCACTGTGCGGGTCCCACCAGCGTGACGCCAGCGCTTCAAATTTACTGACCTCGGCGTGATCAACATTGGTCCGTTTTTGGCTCGTGCCGCTCATGATTATGTTCCTTAACTTCTGTGGCTTAGTTGTTGATCAGCTGAATTAATCTTGCTTCCCCATTCGCGGGCGCGACGCTTGATGGCGGCGCAATCCAGGGTTGTGAGTGTAGCATCCTTGAGCACGTGCTTTCCGGCGACCCAGACATCGCAGACCCGGTCGCGGCTGGTGGCATAGACCAGCTGCGAGATCGGGTGGTAGACCGGCAGGCTCTCCAGCTGCCCGAGATCGACGGCGATGATGTCGGCTGCTTTGCCGATGAGCAATGAGCCAACCTCGTGGTCGATTCCCAGCGCCTTGGCGCCATTGATGGTGGCCATGCTCAGGGCGGTGGCGGCGGGCACGGCGCTGGCGTCACCGGCCACTGCTTTGGCAATAAGGGCGGCAGTGCGCATCTCGCTGAACATGTCGAGGTCGTTATTGCTGGCGGCACCATCGGTACCCAGAGCGACATTGACCCCGGCTTTGAGTAACTTGGCCACCTGGCAGAAGCCGCTGGCCAGTTTGAGATTTGATTCGGGGCAGTGCAACACATGGCTACCACTGCGGGCGAGGGTGGCGATCTCGGTATCGTTGAGCTGAGTCATGTGGACCGCTAGCAGCTGTGGCGAGAGCAGCCCCAGCTGTTCCAGCCGTGCCAATGGCCGCCGCTGATGGTGTTCGAGGCTGGTCTCAATCTCGTCGGCGGTCTCATGCAGATGTATATGGATAGGGACGTCGAGCTCCTCCGCCAGCATCCTTATCCGCTCCAGCGGCGTGTTGGAGACGGTGTACGGCGCGTGGGGAGCGAAGGCGGTGCGCACCAAGGGATGGTTGCGATAGTCGTCGTACAGCTTCAGCCCCTTGTGGATGTACTCATCGGCGTTGCTGGCCCAAGCCGTCGGAAAGTCGATGAGGATCATGCCGACGGTGGCGCGTATGTGAGCCTCGGCAGCGACGCGGGCGGTCTCGTCGGGGAAGAAGTACATATCGTTGAAACAGGTGGTGCCGCCACGCAGCATCTCGGCCACCGCCAGACGCGTGCCATCGCGGACAAATTCGGGGCTGATCCAGGTCGCCTCGGCGGGCCAGATGTGGTTGTTGAGCCACGCCATCAGCGGCAAGTCGTCGGCCAGCCCGCGGAACAGCGACATGGCGGCGTGGGTGTGGGTATTGATCAGGCCCGGCAGCAGGGCGTGGTTTTCAAAGTCCAGCGTGACGTCGCCCTGATATTTTTTCAGCGCCTCAGCCGTTGGCAGTATCGCGATGATGCGGCCATCGCGAATGGCGACGGCGTGCTGCTCGAACACAACCCCTTCTGGCTCCACCGGAATCACCCAGCGTGCGAGCAGCAGAGTATCGACCTTCTCCATAGTTTTTCCTGTTGATTTGGCTTGGATTTGTAAATCCGTGAGTATACCGCGCCAGGCACTGATGTCACGGCGATGCCAGATTAACAACAGCGCGTATTGCCAGAGAGACTGAGAAGACGGGCCATGA
>JAYUTP010000003.1:0-42765 GCA_043755075.1 Tenderia sp. (SeqCode) | reverse complement strand
CGGCAGCACGCAAACATGCGGGTAAAACATAATGAAACTGTGTGGATTTGAAGTCGGGCTTGATAAGCCTTTTTTCCTCATCGCCGGCCCCTGTGTGATTGAAAGTGAGGCGCTGGCGTTGGAGACGGCGGCGGCATTGAAAGAGATGACTTCACGGCTAGGTATCCCTTTTATCTATAAGTCTTCGTTTGACAAGGCCAACCGCACGTCGAGCAAAAGCTTTCGTGGTCCCGGTATTGAGCAGGGCTTGCGTATTTTGCAGAAAGTGAAAGATGAACTGGGTGTGGCTGTGCTGACTGATGTGCATGAAGATACCCCGCTGGACGAGGTGGCCAGTGTGGTGGATGTATTACAGACCCCAGCGTTTCTTTGCCGCCAGACTAATTTCATCCAGAATGTTGCTCGTCAGGGCAAGCCAGTGAATATTAAAAAAGGGCAGTTTCTGGCACCGTGGGATATGGCCAATGTGGTTGCCAAGGCGCGTGAAGTAGGTAACGATCAGATCATGGCTTGCGATCGTGGTACCTCTTTTGGCTACAATACCCTTATCACTGATATTCGCGGGCTGGCGATCATGCGTGAAACTGGTTGTCCGGTAGTATTTGATGCCACTCATTCAGTGCAACAGCCCGGTGGTCAGGGGCAGTCTTCTGGTGGTCAGCGTGAATTTGTACCTGTGCTGGCGCGAGCTGCAGTGGCAGCGGGAATTTCCGGCCTGTTTATGGAAACGCATCCCGATCCCGATAAAGCCCTGAGCGATGGCCCCAACGCCTGGCCGCTGGGACAGATGGAGGCGTTGCTGCAGACCTTGAAACAGATCGACGCGACGGTGAAAGCCAGCGGGTTTGTTGAGCAGGGGTTGTAAGAATTAGAGGGGATGATAAACGTCATCACCTTTCGTTGTATCTAGGTTAATTTAAATTTAAGAACTTAAAATGGAGCAATCAATGTCACAGATTACAGACATTCGTGGACGTGAGGTCATCGACTCACGCGGTAACCCAACAGTAGAAGCTGATGTGATCCTGGCATCTGGCGCTATTGGCCGTGCGGCGGTACCGTCAGGTGCCTCTACCGGCTCACGCGAAGCGATTGAGCTGCGTGATGGCGGCAAACGTTTCATGGGCAAGGGCGTATTGAATGCCGTCAAACATGTAAACGAAGAGATTCGTGAAACACTGTTGGGCATGGATGCCAAAGATCAGGCTAAGATTGATCAGGCGATGATCGATCTCGACGGCACCCCTAACAAGGATCGTCTCGGCGCCAATGCCATGCTGGCAGTTTCCATGGCGGTTGCCAAGGCCGCTGCGGCTGAAGCGGGTCTGCCACTCTATCGTTACCTTGGTGGCAGCGATGCCAAGACCCTGCCAGTACCGATGATGAATATCATCAATGGTGGCGCACACGCAGACAACAGCGTTGATATGCAGGAGTTCATGATTGTTCCTGTTGGCGCCAAAAGCATCAACGAAGCACTGCAGTGGGGCGCGGAAATATTCCATACTCTGAAGAAGGTGCTGCATAGCAAGGGATTGAACACCGCAGTAGGTGATGAAGGTGGTTTTGCACCTGATCTGAAATCAAACGAAGATGCAATCCTAGTCATTCTGGAAGCAATCGAGAAGGCGGGTTACAAGGCCGGTGAGCAGATCATGATTGCTATCGACGCTGCCGCTTCTGAGTTCTACAAGAATGGCAAGTATGTGCTCGAGTCTGAAGGCAAGAGCATGAGTTCTGAAGAGTTCGCTGACTTCTTTGTCGCCTGGGTTGATAAGTACCCCATCATCTCTATTGAAGATGGTTTGGACGAGAGCGATTGGGCGGGCTGGAAGATTCTCACCGAGAAGCTGGGTCACAAGATTCAACTGGTAGGCGACGACCTCTTTGTCACCAACCCCAAAATTCTGGCTGAAGGGATCGAAAAGGGAATTGCTAATTCCATTCTCATCAAGGTCAACCAGATTGGTACCTTGACTGAAACACTGGCTGCGATGAGCCTGGCCAAGGCCAATGGTTATACCTCCGTCACTTCACACCGTTCTGGTGAGACGGAAGATACCACTATTGCTGACTTGGCTGTGGCAACCAACTGTGGTCAGATTAAGACCGGTTCGATGTCGCGCTCTGATCGTGTTGCCAAGTACAACCAGTTGATTCGTATCGCTGAAGAGCTGGGCGACAAGGCTGTCTATCCTGGCATCAGTGCCTTCTCCAGTATCAAGAAGTAAGGTGAAAACGAGGCCGTCGGCGTAATGCCGGCGGCAAACCTCATGAAGTGGATCAATGTCACACTGATAATTCTATTGGCGGGTCTGCAATACAGGCTATGGGTAGGCGAGGGGAGTCTGGCCGAGGTTTCGCGGTTAAACCATTCGATTGAAAAGCAAAAGGCGGAGAACGCCAAGATTCATGAACGTAATGCCGCTCTTGATGCTGAGGTGCAAGACCTTAAGCAGGGTGTAGAGGCTATTGAAGAGCGTGCCCGCAGCGAGTTGGGCATGGTCAAAAAAGACGAAGTTTTTTTCCAGATCGTCGAATGAAAAATCCACTGAATTATTGGGCCATTGTGCCCGCTGCGGGTGTGGGCAAACGTATGGGCGTTGCCATTCCTAAGCAGTATCTTAATTTGAATAATTGTACTGTTATCGAGCATACCCTGAGTCGTTTGTGTCGCCATGTGCAGATTAGCGCAGTGGTGGTTGCACTGGGCGCTGATGACGAACACTGGCCAACGGTAGCGGCTACTTTGTCATATCAAGACAAACTACTTACCACCGTAGGGGGGGCTGAACGCTGCCACTCTGTTTACAACGGCCTACTTAGGCTCGAAGGCCGCGCCCATGACGATGATTGGGTGCTGGTACATGATGCCGCCCGTCCCTGCCTGCATCACAATGATATTGATCGATTGATTGCAACATTGGTCGATCATGCTGTTGGTGGTCTGCTCGGCGTGCCGGTAGCCGACACCATGAAACGTGCTAATGAGCAGGGCGAGGTGATTGCCACTGTTAGCCGAGACAACCTCTGGCGTGCCATGACGCCGCAGATGTTCCGTTACGGTTTGCTAAAACAGGCGCTGGCAGATGCATTAAGCGCCAATATCATCGTGACTGACGAGGCAGCAGCTATCGAACGCGCCGGCTATACACCACGCATGATTGAGTGTCGCGCCGACAACATTAAAGTCACCCGTCCTGAAGACTTAACCCTGGCCGAGATGTATCTGGCCCGACAGGAGCAAGAGTAAATGCGTATAGGACACGGTTACGACGCACACCGTTTTGCCGTTAACAGAAAGCTGATCTTGGGTGGGGTGGATATTCCTCATGAGCTAGGGATGTTGGCCCACTCCGATGGTGATGTGGTGGTTCACGCACTCATTGATGCGCTGCTTGGCGCTGCCGGCATGGGTGATATCGGCGGGCTCTTTCCCGATACTAGTGCCACCTATAAAGATATTGATAGCCGCATCCTGCTGCGCGATGTCATGGCTCAGCTTAAAACAAGCGGCTTCAGCGTTGGTAATGCCGACATTACCATTGTCGCTCAAGCGCCAAAAATGAAACCCCATATCCCACAAATGAAAACAGTGCTTGCCGCTGATATGGAGATCAACGAAACACGTCTAAACATCAAAGCAACCACAACGGAAGAGATGGGATTTACTGGACGCAAAGAGGGGATTGCAACACATGCGGTTGTGCTGCTCAAAGAGCTTGATGATTAACATTGCAGCTTCAATGATAATAAAAAGTAAGTTTCTACTGCGTTAGTTAGGCTTACGTACATACAATGGATTCTAATGATTGACACACTCAGTTATGCCTTCGGCCACCCCTCTGTAACTGGCAAGATCCGCACTACGCCCGAAGATTTTCAGGTTGACGAATTGCTTGGCTTTGAACCAAGTGGTGAAGGTGAACACGCCTATTTGTTGATCCAAAAACGTAATAGCAACACCGCTTTTGTTGCCGAACAGCTTGCCAAGCTTGCCGGCATTAAATTGATGGATGTTAGTTATGCAGGGCTTAAAGATCGTCACGCCGTCACCACTCAATGGTTTAGTCTTTACCTCTCCAATAAACCAGAACCGGACTGGAGCACACTCAACAGCGATGAGATCGATGTGCTTACCGTTACACGCCACAACCGCAAACTGCGGCGTGGCACACTAGAAGGCAATCGTTTCACACTAGCGATACGAGAGTTGCAAGGCGACATTGCCACACTCGAGCCTCGTCTACAACAGATATTCCAGCAGGGTGTGCCCAACTACTTTGGCGAACAGCGTTTTGGTCATGACAATCTCAATCGAGTCACTGCCATGTTCGAGGGGCGCATCAAGGTACGTGATCGCAATAAACGCAGCATGTACCTCTCCTCAGCCCGCTCCGCCATCTTTAACCATCTGCTGTCGCAGCGTGTCGCCGAGGGTAATTGGAACAGTGGCTTGCCCGGTGATGTGATGATGCTTGACGGTAGTCACTCCATCTTTCTGGCGGAAGAGATTGATGCCACGATCACAGCGCGGTTAGCGCAGCAGGATATCCACCCCACCGCTCCACTGTGGGGGAAAGGCGAGTTGCCCAGCCGTGGTGAGGTACAACTGCTGGAACAACAGCTGCAAGAAATCTATCCGCTTTTCTGTAAAGGGCTCGAAGAGGCCGACATGAAACAGGAGCGCCGCTCCCTGCGCCTATCTGTAGCTGAGCTGCAATGGCAGCTCACAGACAATGCTTTTACTCTCAGCTTCTTCCTGCCGGCGGGGAGTTATGCCACCGTTGTCCTGCGTGAACTGATCAATTACCAAGAGGCGTAGGTGTTTATCCAGCCCACTGCTGAAATGTTTCGCCCTTGATAGGCAACGCCCCTCCGCCCTCACCATCCTCCATTAGCCGTTCCGGCAAAAATCTGCCGCTAAAACAGACCAACCGTCCAGATTGAGACACATTTTTGTGTTGGCGCGAGCCTTGCAAAATGGATTTAGCAATTGGTGATTGTTGGCGATCAAATTGAACGAGGAGTCGTTATGAAGAATAAATATGACCACCTGGAATTAGGCCAGTTTATCCCGATGCAGTACCACTACAACATGCTCAATGACACTGCACGCATGCAAGGCTTCAAACGCGCGTTACAACAGGTGGTGCGCCCCGGAGCACGGGTACTGGAGTTGGGGGGAGGAACCGGGGTTCTCTCTTTCTTTGCGGCGCAACAGGCTGGACATGTCTGGTGTGTAGAGCGCAATCCGGAGCTGGTCGCCACCGCACGCCGCATCATGCGCCAGAATCCCAATGGCGACAGGGTGGAGATCATTCAGGCGGATGCCAGCCAATATTTGCCGCCGGAGCCGGTCGATGTAGTGATATGTGAAATGCTCCACGTCGGGCTGCTGCGAGAAAAACAGGTCGAGATGATCGATCAGTTCAAACAGCGTTATCTGAAAAAATTTGGTGGCCCGTTACCGATTTTTGTGCCAGAAGCATGTATTCAGGCCGTGCAGCCGATTCAACAGAACTTTATCTTTGAAGGCTATTACGCACCGACCATCCTGTTTCAAGACCCCACCGCGAGCCATGAAAAGAGCCTTGAGTTGAGTGATCCCACCATCTTCCAGAGTTTCACCTACGATGCCGATCTGCCACAGAGATGCAGCTTTAATGGAGAGATCAAAATTGCCATGGATGGCAACCTAAACGCTATTCGTGTGGTGACAAAAAATATCCTGGCGATACTGATGGCGGAACAGCGCACGGTTGATTGGTACAACCAGTACCTCATCGTCCCGCTCAATGAGCCGATGGAAGTGGCTGCGGGTGATTACATCAATATTCAATTTGACTACCAACCTGGTGCCCCCCTAGATGCACTGAGTGACTCTTTGCAGATCAGAAACATGAGTCAGGCAGCGGTCTCGGTCGCGTTGTAATGCATGCCTAACGATGCCGCCAACCGCCAGGTTGATTTGATCCCCGACAGCGATTTTGAGACGACCTAATGACCTCGCCCGACATTACCGCAATGAGTGGAGCATCGGTTGAGGTGCTATGTATTCTGTTGTGGGAGCGGCAGAGACTGCACCGCGAGGGCCTGCCCCACGTAGTGCTTTGGGCAAGTGCCTTGGGTATTCCTGCCGCGAAAGATCTTTCCGGATGTGCTGTATCATCCGCAGCGACGTGGCGGACATGGGGTGTGCGAAACGGTGAGATTGAACTAAAGTAAACGGTGAGAATGGTTGATGGGAGCGGCATCAGCCGCGACGGGGATGCCACGATAGTCGTGGCTAACGCCGTTTCCGTGAAATCGCCATAGACCACTAAGGGGTACCGCCGCCATGTACTTACCACTCCAAGAATCACCCCAGCGCCGGGTTCAGCGCGCACCTCACTCGTCCGGTTCGGCGGAGTCTGAAGCAGCGCCAGGTCTGCCTCGCTACCTGCGCGAGGCGACGTTGGACGCCGGTGTTCGCGATGCCGGCGTTGGCCCGACGGATGCGGGCGTGCCGTTGCCTGCAGGCGTGCCGGAGGTAGAGCCCGCCCCGCCAAGCGGCCCCGATGCCTGTAGCACTTGGGATGAAGAGAACCGCAAGGATGCTTTTCGCCGCCGCAGCTTCTCCGCCCTTAACTTCCGCCCCTCGGCCGGTTACGGCAAGTTCGACGCCTACTACTGGCCGCGCTCCTCGCTGATGGCGGCGATCGTGAAGATGAAGTTTAACTATGTTCAGGCCGAGGACACCCCGCCGATTTCGATACTCTTTCCTATGGTCATGGCCGGACAGGACATCAGCCGCTATTTTTGGACCGACCCGCAGAAGCGTCAATATGAGCGTGATTACCGGGATACTGTCTCTCGTCAATGGTCGTTCCAGCACACCATCCGCTCCACCAAACCGTGCTGGCCATTTACCGCCCAACCCCATATCACGCCTAATATTGTCAGCGATCCGGCGGCCGCCCACTTCAATGTTACGGTCTTTAAGATGTCGAATCCGGGGGGAGAACGCACCTCCTCCTTTGGTGCGCGTAATCCGGGGACCGCCGCTTGGCAAGGCACGGGGAGTATGGACGAAAATGATGTCAATGAGCTGGCAAACCGCCGCAGTCTCGATGTGGCGCGTTCAGAACGGCAGCGGCTGGAGCGGGCCATCGCCAGTGCTATGGCCTCGCCGGTCCAGTTTGGCCAAAACAGTGCAGCCATCCAGCCGCCGTTTGATGGCCGTCTGCGCACCCTGGCGGCGACGATGCGGGCGAAAAACCCTACCGACCCGGCCATCCCCGTCATTCTACGGGGGTTCGCCAGTGCCGAAGGGCAGCGCGGCCGCAATGAACGGTTGTCGCGTGAACGGGCCGAGGCGGTCGCCGGGATATTGAGTGGAGCGGGTGTGCCGCAACCTTTAATCATTGACCCGCTGGGGCCAGTGGGTGCGGCCAACGATGCCGCCAACCGTAAGGTTGATTTGATCCCCGACAGCGGTTTTGAGGCGACCTACACGGGGAATCGTTTCTCGCCAGGGGCGCACGAGTTCGGTCACGCCATTGGCCTGCCCGATGAGTACACCAATCGCACCACCGGGCAGTTGGGCACTAAGCAACAAGCCTTTGTCACGCTGGCGCAACAGGCGGGTGTTTCACCGCCTGATCGATGGGGAGACAGGACGTCGAGCGTGATGTCGACGGGGATGGATGTATTGCCACGCCACTACCTCACCGTCTGGGAGGCGCTTGGCCAGATGACCTCGCCCGACATTACCCGCAACCAGTGGAGTATCGGTTGAGGTGCTAAAAGATGGCTATTAATGACCTCGTCATCAATCAGTCAGCGCCCGTAAATCTAATACCCCATCAAGCATTGGCGGACACCAATAATAGCCGCCGGAGATCGGGCGGCTAAAAGTAAACAGCGCATCAGTGATGCCATCTTCATAGCCCGCCATGCGTTCCAGCATTACCTCAAAACTATCCAACGATTTGACGAAGGAAACAAAATTGAGTCCTGCCTCATTACCTTCGCTCCAGGGCATAGAACGGCGCACCATAAAGGCTTCCGGGCTGAAACTCTCTTGGGCGGTACGTTTGACGTGGGCCGATGGTGGGGCATCGGCTAGCTCCTCGTTATCACTCTTGCGGCGGCCGATGGTGTTGTCCTGCTCTTCTTGTTCCATGTGTTCAAAGCGATCTAGGTTGTGTTGCCATTGTTGTACTGCCACAAAGCTGGAGCCATCCAAGCCATCGCCCAGCCCCTGAATAATCGCCGCTGTGATCGCCTCATCATCCTGCGGATTCTCGGTGCCATCTTCATAGCCAGTCAGATCTAGACCGAGGCCATAAACAAAACCATCCAGCACCTCCTGCAATCTGAAGTCTATCTCCAGCGTGTGTTCAATCTCGCGACTGCGTAGATGCAGCTCACCGCGATCATTACCGCGCAGCCAGAGCCAGAGCGAATATTGCGTCACCGGAATATCAAAACCCGGGCCACTCATGCTGGGAAAAGAGCGTAGCCCCGGAATGTTTCTGCCAAAGGCCGCCAGCAACGACGGGCCCAGGCCAACCACGGTGGCATCGCCATCCACCAACTCCAGCAGCGGCTCCAGCACACCACTCAGGTCGCTGCTCTCAGGCTCAAAGGTAAACATCATGTAACGGGCATGACGGGGAAGGGGGCTGAGGATGCCTGCTTGGCTGTTCACGGTAGATGCTCCTTCAATAAATTAGCATTGGTTATAGTTGCTGTTTCAGCGTGATGAGTCAACTTTATGCACGTAGATAATAACGAACTAAAATTGATCTACAACGAGATATTGATACGCCTCACTCGTCAACGACGACCATTTTATCCACCTACATCACGGTGGTTGTTTGCGGGTAAACTATGCCGTTCGTACTCAGTAAATCGTGGCGCTGGTCTGCCCCGGTTATCTTTTTATCAGCGTCACTCCTCAATCGACTCAACCCTATAAAGCAAAGTGTTAGTGCCACATACCCAAACCCCAGCCAAGCACTTGACCCTCATTGTCGCCCTGTTAACGATGATCGGCCCGTTGACCATTGACACCTATCTGCCCTCATTCCCGGCGATTGAGGCGGACTTTGATATCAGCCGCGCTCTGTTGTCACAGAGTCTCGCCTTTTACCTAGTCGCGTTTGCCGTTTCAACGCTGGTATGGGGGCCGTTGTCAGATCGTTTGGGGCGACGCGTGGTGGTGCTCTTCACGCTGGGGTTTTATGTAGTGGCGTCCTTGGGGTGTGCACTCTCAAACGACTACGCAACCTTCCTGCTGTTTCGACTGTTACAGGGAGTAGCCGCCGGTGGGGGATTAGCGGCAGGGCGCACCATGATTCGTGACGTCTACAACCCGCAGGATGCTCAACGCGCCATGTCGCGGGTGATGATGCTCTTTGCCATAGCCCCGGCAGTCGCGCCCATGATTGGCGGCTGGTTGCATGAAGCCTTCGGCTGGCACAGCGTCTTCTATTTTCTGGCGATATACAGCGCGATGGTATTACTGCTCGTGACGTGGCTGATACCCGAGACACTGGCGCCAGCGCAGCGCCAATCATTTCACCCCGCGAGCGTCGCGCGAGTCTATGGCCGCACCCTGGTGCATCGCCGCTTTCAATCATTGATCTTCATGGTGGCCTGTTACTTCGGCGGCATGTTCCTATATATCGCCGGCGCGCCAACCGTGGTGTTTGATTTTTTGAAGCTCGACACCACCGACTTTTACATGATGTTCGGCCCCATGGTCGGCGGCATGATCTGCGGCGCCTGGCTCAGCGGCCAACTCGCCCACCGCTGGCCGCGTGAACGGACCATGACCTTGGCATTAACGTTGATGAGTTGTGGCGCACTGCTGAATGCCGCACAGGGATTATTCCTTGAAGCAAGGGTCATCACCGCCATCGCACCGCTGGTCTTCTACACCATCGGCATTGGTATCGCCATGCCCGCCATGATGGTGATGTCGCTCGACTGCTTCCCCCAAAATCGCGGCAGCGCCTCCGCCATGCAAGGGTTTGTGCAGATGCTCTCCAACGCCTTCATCGCCAGTCTGGCCGTGCCATTCCTAAGCGACCATCCTGCCCATCTGGCGCTGGGGCAGTTGGCGTTGGTGGCCATTGCGTTGATGTTGTGGTGGCGGATACCGGCGTTGGAGGAAGTGGGTGTGGTGGGTGATCAGAAGCCGAGTTGATCACCAATAAAGCTACGTGGATTGCATCATTGGTATCAGTGTCATGTAGCCCGGTTGCAACGTAGTGAAATCCGGGGGCGATGGTGCATAATCATCCCGGATTACGTTTTACTCCATCCGGGCTACTCGCTGGTTTCTATCGTCACCGGTGAATAAACATCCGCTCTAATAAAATGTGGGTGTGTTCACCCGCAGGGCACAAGAGCGTATTTTGCGTAACCCACCAAGCGTACCCAAAACGCTTCGTGGGGCAGGCTCTTGCGCAGCAACACAACGCCATACTCCATTCGGCGCAATGCGCTTCGCTTATTGATGCCCTGCAAGGTTCGCCTTACCGCGTTTATTTTTTATTGGTCATGTCCGTGAACATGAAAAACATGCTTTTCTGACTCCTTAGTTTTAAGGTGTCGCTTGCTTTTATGGTGTTTGGTTGCTTCCGTTTACCACCTGTCTCCGTTATAACCTCCATGTCAGGGTTCTTCATGATCATTTCATGGATGTCATCACTATGTGCTGGTGTTTCACTGTATGCGGCAGCATAAAAATCATGCATAGAGAGTGTGTCGCCAGACTCGGCAACAAATCTTGGGATGTCGTCATAAAGTGCTTCTTTAGCGGATTGTCTCGAATTTTTATTAAACAGATATAGCTGTACTTTGTCTTGAGGGTCATATGACAACATGTTCAAGCCTGCTCGTCCAAAATGGGCTTGGGACTCCCCATCTTTATGAAGTATGTCGTTATAAACTTGTCGAGCCCGATATGAATTTGCAAAGTGCATCAGCCAATAGCGCCATCCTTTCGGGTTATTTATTGAAAATGGGCTTACGTAGGTTGCACAGTTTTTGTAGTGTGAGTAAACAATCTTTTCAGCTTCGCCAAGCCATTCTTTTTTTCCAAGGAGTACATCACCATTTTCCAGTAGATCATCTATTTTGTTCCTGACAATGGGTTCTAAAGGCACACCTGATGCATCTTTTTTTGGAGATAGATACGTTAATAGACTGCCGATCATAAAGGTTAGCAATACTTCTGCTGAACTCCATGAGTTAATGATGTCTCTTATTATTTCTGTTGGAACGTCTGAATAACCACATTGATCTAGGTTGAAGATTACATTTCTACATTTTGCAGTGAGTAATCTTTTTTTTATTTCCGGGTATATCTCTTTAAATGAATGATTATAGAACTCGGGTTCAATACGTAGGTTTTGGTCATCGTCTTTTATCGCAGCCAAAAGAGGGGAGATATTTTTGCGAAGCTGTTCGATTGTTGTTTTGTATTCGTCGTTTAAAATTAGCAAGCACTCAATTGTTATTGGCCGCAATCCTTGAGTTGCTCGGCTCAAGTTGATCTCGCATGTTGTTTTGGTAAGAACGTCGACAAAAATTAGGGGGGAGCCGAAGCTTCCGCATTTATATAGACCTGCACCAGAGAAGCCATCGATAATGGCAAGTCTGAACTTTTCCTGCTGAGGTAGCTGACAGCGAGTGATCAGGTATTTCCTAAAATAATCACCAAGAATGGCGTGTTTTTTCTTCGTGTGCTCTTCTAGTTCGGCACCAGATTCCCAATCAATAATTTTCTTTACCACGAGGCCACCCTGTTATACGGCTGCGCCACCTATCGTGGCTGGCATTTCATCCCAAATTTTACCTCTGTATTCACGACCGTTAGCTTTTTTAGAGCGCTTCTGGTTGTCTTTTCCCCACGAACCCCATTGTTTAAAGAAAAATGCGGTGTCGTATTTTTCGCATTGTTTATGTATTTCATCAATCCATTCTTCTTTAATGGGTCTGGCGTTGCTCCCGCTCTCGCCGCCAACTATGGCCCAATGAATGCTCCTTAAGTTTACAGGGCCAACGGAGTCGATAAGTGGTTCGAAAGATATGAATCGAACTGAAGCGGGAGTCTTGCGTAGGAAGTTTATTCGGTCGGTTACTTCATTATTTTCTACGCTTGTTCCTAGCCATACATTCGGCAATACGGTTTTTATATTATGCTTTACAACCTGTAGCATTCTTTCTGGACGCTTCGTAAGAATTTGATAATTGTGTTGAGGTGTGTTGCTCATGACTTTCCAAACAGAAAGTATGAATTTATCACTAACCGTGTCGTGAAATAAATCGCTCATAGAATTAACAAATATCTTGCGAGGTTTTCTCCATTTGTAAGGGATTAGCAAGGATTCTTCGTCTTCTTTAACACGTCCATTCCAGGTAATGTTGTTGCCGCGTTTCTTGGTAAGGCCTTTGTACTTTTCTACCCCCATTGCCTCTAATCGCCTAGCCATTTTCATGGCATAACAGTTTTTGCACCCCGCGCTTTCCAAGGAACAGCCCGCGACTGGGTTCCAGGTTGCATCCGTCCATTCAATTTGTGTTTCAGCCATTTACATTCTCTTTAATGATTACAAACCACTTGCCTAAACTTTATCATAGTATGCTCAAAACAAGCTCTATCTAAGCCCGTACGTGACCATCGCCAGCGCGCCCGCCAACAACGCACAGACAACCATAAGCACCCTCGTCCGAATCCTAAAGACCTCAATCGCTTTAACCACCGCTGCATTCTGCTCGGCAAGCAGCTTGATCAGTTCTGCCGATGTTTTCTGTTCCGCGCTTAGCTCGTTGATCTGTTTCTGCATCTCCAGAACGCGATGGTTAAGCTTTATTAACTTGTCGCTATCTGAGAGCGGGGCTTCTGGTGTGGATGAGGTTTCAGGTTGAGTCGCCGCATCGGCCTTGGTTTTGGCGATGAGGGTTTTTGCCCCTTTGACGATGTGTGGGGCGGCTTCAAGTACAGTGCCCCATGGGACGAGTTTTAGTGCGGCGAGCCAATGTATTGGCAAGGTGTTATCTCCTAAGTTGTCTCTGGGCTGTGTTTAGTTAAATTGTGCTTTAGTTTCTTATCTGCCGCACTTTAAATGATCGCCCCTTCAGCTTCCCTTC
The DNA here is from genome assembly GCA_043755075.1 of Tenderia sp. (SeqCode). GTDB lineage: Bacteria > Pseudomonadota > Gammaproteobacteria > Tenderiales > Tenderiaceae > JAKFXL01. Next base: position 29,616 of record JAYUTP010000003.1, on the reverse strand, counting down.
TGTCAGTTTCTTCAGCGCTCGTTTGGCGGCGTCGCGGCTGACGGCTACATAAGCGTAGTTGTCGAAGAGTTGGATTTTGCCGACCTCTTTGCCGCTGATGCCGTCTTCGCCGGTGAGTGCGCCGAGGATGTCGCCGGGTCTTACTTTCTGTTTTTTGCCACCGTCGATGTGCAGGGTTGTCATGGGTGCTTGGTAGGGGGGTTGCTGCAGTAGGGTGTGTGGCGGTAGCGGTTGGACGTCGAAGGTTTGATCGAAGTGGACTTCGAGTCGGGCGATTTTGGCGCGTTCGCTTTCACTATATAAGGTGCAGGCGATTCCTTTGCTGCCGGCGCGGCCGGTGCGGCCGATGCGGTGGACGTGGGTTTCGCCGTCGTGGGCGATGTCGTAGTTGATGACGGCGTCGAGCGCGTCGATGTCGAGGCCGCGGGCGGCGACGTCGGTGGCGACGAGGATGGAGGCGCTTTTGTTGGCGAACTGCGCCAGGGTCTGGTCGCGGTCGCGCTGTTCCAGGTCGCCATGCAGGGCCAGGACATTAAAACCGTGGCTGCTGAGTCCGTCGGCGGCTTTTTGCGTTTCTACCTTGGTATTGCAGAAGACCACGGTTGATTCGGGTTGGTAGTGCTGTAGCAGCAGGCGCAGGGCGGTGAGGCGATCGACATCGTCATCCACTTTGAAGAAGTATTGCTGGATGGTGTTTTCTTCATGGGTGGCGATGGCGTGCACGGTGACCGGCTCGTTCATGATGCGCTGGGCGATGGTGTGGATGGCATCGGGGAAGGTGGCGCTGAAGAGCAGGGTCTGGCGCTGCTTGGGGGTGTGTTCGATGATCGCTTCGATATCGGCCTGGAAGCCCATGTCGAGCATGCGGTCGGCCTCGTCGAGCACCAGTGTAGTGACGCCGTCGAGCTTGAGGGTGGCTTTGTTGAGATGATCCAGCAGCCGCCCCGGTGTGCCGACGATGACGTGGGCGCCGAACTGTAACGACTCGGCCTGTGGTTTTAACGGGGTGCCGCCACAGAGGGTGAGCACCTTGATGTTGTTGATGGTGCGGGCGAGTCGGCGCACCTCTTTGGCGACTTGGTCGGCCAGCTCGCGCGTCGGGCAGAGGATTAGCGCTTGGACGTTGAAGTTGCGGGTGTCGAGATTTTCCAGCAGCCCGAGGGTGAAGGCGGCGGTTTTGCCGGAGCCAGTTTTGCCCTGGGCGATGACATCCTTGCCTTCCAGGATCGGTGGCAGACTGAGCGCCTGGATCGGGGTCATCGCTTCGTAACCGAGTGAGGTGATGTTCTCAAGCAGTGCGGTTTGCAGCTTAAGGGTGGAGAAGGGTGTGTGGCTCAAGGTGGGATCCTTTGGGATTCTGTCTAATCAACAATTGGCCATATTGTAAGCCATATGGCGCGGATGCTGCTGAAGCATCTCGGTCGGCGGGGCGCGGTAGTATTGATGTGCGTTAAGGCGATTTTTACGGAATAATCTCACTTTTACTGCCAACAACCACAAGACAAAATCATGGATTATGAATTTCGCCGCGACCTGCATGGCCGCTACAAAGCCGAACTCTCAATGGGCCACGAGGCCTTGGGCCTATGGCTGATCGAGGAGGTGGCGACTGATCTTGTGGTGGTCGGTGTGTTGCTTGAGAAGATCGCACAGTTGCAAAACCGGGCGTGCTGGGAACATCGCCACCCTGGCCGGGAGTTTATGTTGACCATGACGCAGGAGGGCGTTGAGGTGCGCGCCGCGTTGCTCGATGATCTGGCTGATGAGGCGCCGGAAGAGCTTAGCCATTACGATGAAGAGTCCCAGGCGAGTTGTGGGCTAGATGATTTTCGCCAGCTACTAGAGGCGTGGTGTGAGTTTATAAAAGAGCAGCGTCTGCATCGTTAGTACTTGATTGCCTTCAGGGCATCTGGCAATTCAACCTGGCTACTTCCAGCCAGATAAATCAAGTCGGCATAGATGAGGTAATTTTGCAGTATGTGTGTGGTTAAGCACGGAGAACAGGCATTGTTATACCTAGGCGTGCATCACACATTAATAATGGAATAGTAAAATGCTGGGGGTTGTGGCGCAAAGCAGATTATTTGGTATGAACGATGAATGAAGTCGCGGATACAGGTTGTAGTGGTTGTTGTCTGTGCTAAAGATTAATTGTTAGCGCCAAATAGCAATGCCCCCTGAGTGTGCTCACTTAGAGGATGTTACTACTTGGCGCTAGGGCATTATTCCTTGGCGTTCTCAACAGCATCATTGAATTTGTCACCGGCGTCATCGACAGTATCACTGATCGCATCGCCGACATCGCCAGCTGTATCCATGATCTTGTCGCCGGTATTTTCAAGCTGTTCCTCTGTTTTATCCACCGCGTCGTCAAGTTGTTTTCCGGCTTTTTCTGCCGGCCCCTCATTGCACCCGGAAAGCGCTGCAATCAGAATGCCCATTGAAAATGCTGTAGCGATATATTTTCCAGATTTCATCATTTTTATCTCCTGAGTTAGAATATTTTACCCAAAGGGTATAAAAAAATTTGCGGTAAATTCGTCTATTTAACAGGTGGCGTCAGCCGTTGATTACGCTCAGTAATACCATCACGACGGCGATGACTAGAAGAATGTGGATGAAGCCGCCCATGGTACTGGAGGTGATCAATCCACAGCATGAGCGTATCAATAGCAAAAATATAAAGCGTAATACTAACCTGTATGGGTTGATATTTAAAGTTTTAACCTCGCTAGCCCCGAATGATTGTGCTAACCCAGCGATAGTGCATCAGCATATTGATTATTTTTTAAAAATTAGCACACGGAGAGTGATATTGAGATTGCGGTCATAATTTATGGTTCATCGTCATATTCACTACCTCGAATGCTCTATGAACAGGCGTCCATACTTCTCCTTTATTTGGTATTTTTATCATTAACTTCCCCGGATTAGTCGCTGTCCCGACAAGGGCATTCATCCCCTGATGAGTAGTTGCATAACAGTTTGAAGAAGCATGATCTAGTGGCTGTGAAATGTGTCGCGAAAGTGGGGTTGAGCCGATTGGTGCTGCTATTCGGCCCATGGTTTGAACCAAATATATTATCCACCTTTCACACATATTGCCCCGCACACCACCCTGATGCCCAGGCCCATTGGAAGTTGTAGCCGCCGAGCCAGCCGGTTACATCCAACACTTCACCGATAAAGTAGAGCCCGGCGACCTCTTTTGCTTCCATTGTTTTGGAGGAGATGGCGTCGCAGTCGATGCCGCCGGTGGTGACTTCGGCGGTGCGGTAGCCTTCGGTGCCGGCGGGTTTTATCTGCCACTGTTGCAGGGTGTGGGCAATGGCTTCGAACTCTTTGTGCGACGTGTCGGCGAGACTCTTTTCGAGTTGTGCTTCGGCGATGAAGGTGGTGACGACGCGCTTGGGCAGATGTTTGCAGAGCACGGTTTTGATCTGTTGTTGCGGGTGTTGTTGCTGCGCCTGTTTGAGTTCATCGATCAGGTTGTGGTCTGGCAGCAGGTTGATGGTGACGGTTTCGCCGGGTTGCCAGTAGGAAGAGATTTGCAAGATCGATGGCCCGCTGAGACCACGATGGGTGAAGAGCAGGTTCTCGCGAAAGCTGGTGCGGCTGTTACTGATGCTGGCGTCGATGGCAATGCCAGTGAGTGTGGAATACTTTTCTTTATCTGCCGGTTGCAGGGTGAAGGGGACGAGTCCGGCTTGGGTAGGCCAGACATTGATGCCGAACTGCTCGGCGATTTTGTAACCAAAGGGGGATGAGCCCATGGTGGGGATGGAGAGTCCACCGCTGGCGATGACGAGTGATTGGCAGAGGTAGTCACCTTGTGATGTTTTGAGGCTGAAACCGCCATCTTCGAGCTTGTGGCCTTTGTATATTTCGGTGTTGAGTTGGATGCGGGTGCCGACTTTTTTATTCTCTTCGAGCAGCATGTTGAGAATATCTTTGGCGCTGTCATCGCAAAAGAGCTGGCCGTGGTCGCGTTCGTGAAATGCAATCTGATGTTCGTTGACCATGGCGAGAAAGTCCCACTGGGTGAAACGACTCAATGCTGATTTGCAGAAGTGGGGGTTATGACCGAGAAAGTTGTCGGGGCTGACGTCGTAGTTGGTAAAGTTGCAGCGGCCGCCGCCAGACATGAGTATCTTGCGACCCGCTTTGTTGCCTTGGTCGAGTACTAGCACGTTACGATCGCGCTTGCCCGCCTCGATGGCGCACATCAGTCCGGCAGCACCGGCACCGATGATAATGACGTCGGGAGTGTTGGTGTGTGATTTCATTGGTAGTTATATTCGGCGGCAATCGCTGATGCTCGTTGTGATATCAGCATCACATGCGTGGCTTGAAGATTAGCGCTGCCATTGCTCCGCCAATGGCTCCAAATAGATGTGACTCGACTATCACCGGCCCGCCTACCATGTCAGCGGTGCCGGGTAGCGGGCCGTAGATTTGTTCCCAAAGCAGTTTGCCGATGATGGCGACGAGCAGAATCGCTTCGCGGCGGTCACCACGGCGAATGCCACCGATGGCACCCGCGACAAACAATCCATGCAGCAGACCGGAGAGGCCGACATACCAGACCATCTCTGGGATCAGCCAGTAGAGACCTAGGGTAACGGTGATGGCGCTGATGAGTGTGATAAGCGGCCAGATGCGTGTTTCGAAGGTGTTCCAAAAGAGCCCCCAGATGAGCCCGAGCCCCAGCACGTTGAGTATCATGTGTGACCAGCCGAGGTGGACGAGGTTGCCGCTGAGCAATCGCCACACTTCACCAGTATTGAATAGATCTGATTGATAGCGCAGTAGTTCGGTGGCGCTGTTGCCTATAATGGCAAACAGAACAGAGAGCAGGGCCAAGGTGATGGGGGTAATGTGTTGCGTCACTCGCACCATTATTGTTACGCCAGATAGTTGAGCAGTTTTTGTTGCAGCGTGGTGAGCTGAGCTTCATCGGTGATGGGATTTTCGTCGCCATCGACGATGAAAAACACATCTTCTACCCGTTCGCCAACAGTGCAGATTTTGGCATTTTGCAGGTAGATGTTGCACTCCATTAGTGCCCGACCGACGTCGGAGAGCAGGCCGGGGCGGTCGGCCGTGATCAGTTCCATGACAGTCCGCTGGTTGCGTGTATCCTGGTTGAAGCTGACCTGTGTTGGTGTATTAAAATGTTTGAGTTGCCGCGCCGTGCGCCGTTGGATGCCTTTGGCGGTGAAACAGGATTGGCTCAATTCATATTTGAGCTGGGTAAGGATATCCATGATGCGATGGCCGCTGCTGATGGTGGCACCATTCTCTTCAAGTACTACATAGGTATCGAAGGTGAAGTCCTTGTCGGAGGTGATGATACGGGCGTAGACAACGGTGAGCCTGAGTTGGTCAAGGGTGCGGGTGATGGCGGCGAAGAGGTGATTGGCGTGTGGCATGTGGATGAAGATTTCCGTGCCGCCGCGTTCAGCCTCTTGTTGCACCAAAATCAGCGGGAACTCACGATTCGTATTGAGGATGATTGCTTCACTGTGCCAAGCAATTTCGTCGGCGCTGTGGCGCAGGAAGTAATCTTCGGGCAGGCTGGCCCAGAGTTTTGTAATCGACTCGGCGTTGACATTGAGTTTACTCAACCGCTTTAGCGCACTCTCTTTGGTTTCGCCAATCAATTCGCTGTGATCGATGGGGTTCTCTAGTCCACGTCTCAGTACCCGCTGGGTGGATTGATAGAGATCGTAAAGGAGCGAATCCTTCCAGCTGTTCCAGAGTGTTTTGTTGGTGGCACGAATGTCAGCAACGGTTAGCAAATAAAGGTAATCGAGCCGATCTTTATCGGCCATTACGCTGGCGAAGGTGGCGATTACCTCAGGGTCGCTGATGTCTTTGCGCTGTGCCGTACTTGACATCAAGAGGTGGTTTTTTGCCAGCCACGCTACCAGCCGTGAGTCGTAGTTGCTGAGGCCATGGTGCTGGCAGAACTCCAACGCATCAACAGCCCCAAGTTCGGAATGGTCGCCGCCGCGGCCCTTGGCGATATCATGAAAGAGTGCGCCAAGGTAGAGAAGCTCCGGCTTGGGAATTTTTTTGCTCAGTTGACTACAGAAGGGCAGCTCGTGTTCATATTCGGGTCGGCTGATGCGGCGCAGGTTGCGTATCACCATTAGGGTGTGTTCATCGACGGTGTAAATGTGGAAAAGGTCGTACTGCATCAGACCGACAACTTTTCCAAAGGGCGGTAGATAACGAGCGAGGATGCCGTAACGGTTCATGCGTCGCAGTTCATGGGTCAATCCCAGTGGTTGACGGAAAATCTCCATGAAGAGACTGCGGTTGCGCAGATCCTGACGGAACTTGTCGTCGATGCGGTCGCGGTGCTTTCGGATGAGGCGAATGGTGGTGGCGCGCACCCCTTTGATGCCGGGGTTCTGCTGAATCAGCAGAAATATTTCGAGTAAGGCGAAGGGATAGTATTGAAAAACCCGATTGTGGGTTACTTCGATAAACCCTTTGCGAATCTGAAAACGTTTGTTGAGCGGAGTGGGGGTGTCGGTATCCTCGCTCAGCAGGATTGCCTCCTGAAAGAGCTGTAACAGCATTTCGTTGAGACGATTCAGCTCCATGATGGTGCGATAGTACTGTTTCATGAACTGCTCAACAGCGAGCACTGAGTCCCGAGTTTTGTAACCAAATTGTTCGGCAAGGATGCGCTGGTAGTCGAACAGTAGCCGATCTTCGCGGCGTTTGGTCAGGACGTGAAGGGCAAAGCGGATCTTCCAGAGGAATATCTGCCCCTCCATCAGTTCAGTGTATTCATCCTCGGTGAGAAAGTTGTGAGTGACCAGATCGTGCAAGGTGGTGGCGTTGAAGTGGCGCTTGGCGACCCAACCGATCATCTGAATGTCACGCATCCCGCCGGGGCCTTCCTTGATGTTGGGTTCGAGGTTGTAGGAGGTATCATCAAACTTGCGGTGGCGGCGGATCTGTTCTTCCCACTTGGCTTCAAAAAATTCGCGACTGGTCCAAATTTGGTCGGCGCCGGTCTGCTGACGCATGGTGGCGTAGAGATCGGCGGGGCCAGACAATAATCGTGATTCCATTAGATTAGTGGCAATGGTGATGTCGAGGCTGGCCTGCTCAACACACTCTTGCAGTGAGCGGACACTGTGGCCCACTTCGAGACCGATGTCCCAGAGGAACATGACAAATAACTCCAGCGCTTCGCGGTAGTGATCCTGTTCGTTGTTGCGTAGCAGGATGAGGATGTCGATGTCGGAGCCAGGATGCAGTTCTCCACGGCCATAACCGCCGACGGCGATCAGGGCAATGCTGTTGTCATTGCTGGAGAAATAGTCGCGCCAGGCGTGGTGCAGTAGGCGATCGATCAATATCGATTGGATGGGCACCAACATGGCGGCGCTATCACCCTGAAGAAACAGCTCTTTTATCTTCTGCTTGCTGTTGCGTAATGTCTCGCGGAAGAGCTGGACCGCCGGTTTGCCACTCTGCAATTCATCGATGAACAGTGCTTCATCAAGGATGGAGGTGATATCGGGCACGATCAGACTAGCGTCTCTTCCGGGCGCAGGGTGAGGATCTCATGGCCGGTCTCCGTTACTAGGATAGTGTGTTCCCACTGGGCGGAAAGGCTGCGATCCTTGGTGACTACCGTCCATTGATCGGGCAGCAGTTTTACATGACGCTTGCCGACATTGATCATTGGTTCGATAGTAAAGATCATGCCAGGAAGTATCTCCACCCCGGTGTTAGGTGTGCCGTAGTGGACGACCTGAGGCTCTTCATGAAATCCGCTACCGATGCCGTGGCCACAGTATTCACGCACTACGGAAAAACCTAGCCCCTCGGCATAGGTCTGGATGACGTGGCCGATGTCCCCGAGTCGCTTGCCTGGCTCGACCATCTCGATGCCACGCTTAAGGCATTCATAGCTGGCTTCAGTGACACGGCGTGCTAGGATTGATGGCTCACCTATATAGAACATCTTGCTGGTATCGCCGTGGTAGCCATCCTTGATGACGGTGATATCAACATTGATAATGTCGCCGCTCTTCAGCACTTTATCGCTCGGAATGCCATGACAGACCTGGTGGTTAACTGAGGTACATATCGATTTGGGAAAGCCGTGGTAGTTAAGGGGTGCCGGAATTGCCTGCTGAACGTTGATCATGTAGTCGTGACAGATGCGGTCAAGCTCGCCAGTGGTGATGCCAGGCTTGATATAGGGCTCGATCATAGTTAGCACCTCGGCAGCCAAACGGCCAGCAACGCGCATCTTCTCAATCTCTTCAGGGCACTTAATCTTGATGGTCATGGGTGGGTTTTGTTCTTGAAATGGTCGCTACGGGCGTGGTTGCCACAACAGCCGGACCCGTGGGCCGGAATAATAGACTAGAATAGTATCTTGTTTGCATCTCATTGTCAGCCCTCGCTTTTTTCCAAAATCCGCGAGGTTGAATCTAGTCCAAAAGATTGAGTCACTGTGGATAATATGGTATAAAGCGCGCCAACCAGCGGTTATTGCTGGTTTTTCAGGTGCCGAGGCAAGTCGGCAAATTCGCACACACATCGGCACAGTTGCCTGGGTGCCCTGCGGTTTTACCGACGGGTTGGCAGTTGGGATGTGTGGAGGATTAACCCATACAATTTGGAGTTTTTTAATGTCTACCGTAACTATGCGTCAAATGTTGGAAGCGGGTGTTCACTTTGGTCACCAGACCCGTTATTGGAATCCCAAGATGGGGCCATATATCTTTGGTGATCGTAACCGTATCCACATCATCAATCTTGAAAAAACCCTGCCAATGTTCAACGACGCCATGAACTTCCTTGGTAGCGTTGCGGCCAAGCGTGGCAAGGTGCTGTTTGTGGGTACCAAGCGCTCTGCCCAGGATATCATTCGCGAAGAGGCTGCCCGCTGCGACATGCCTTACGTCAATCATCGCTGGTTGGGTGGCATGCTCACCAATTTCAAGACCATCAAACAGTCCATCAAGCGCTTGAAAGAGCTGGAAGCAATGGAAGCTGACGGCAGCATGGCTCGCTTTAACAAGAAAGAGCAGCTGACCCTGAGCCGCGAAATGGCCAAGCTGGAGCGCAGCATCGGTGGTATCAAGAACATGGAAACCCTGCCTGATGCCATCTTTCTGGTTGATGTTGGTCACGAAAAGATTGCCATTCAGGAAGCCAAAACACTAGGTATCAAGGTTGTTGGTGTTGTTGATACTAATAATGACCCGCGTATTGTTGATTACATCATTCCTGGCAATGACGACTCAGCCCGTGCGATATCCCTGTATGCCCGTGGCGTTTCTGAATCAATTATCACTGCCCGTGCCTCTGTCGTCACTGGCGGCAGTGTGGAGGATTTTGTGGAAGTTGATGATGAGTCGAAGGTAAAAGCGACTGTCAAAAAGCCAAAAAAAGCGATTGAGCCTGCTGTTGGCGACGCACCGGCATAGTTGCAAGACTGAGTGCATGAGCCGCCCCCCTGTTTTATCAGTGCGGGCGGCTCGTTTTATCAACAGATTTATAAACGAATTTTAAGTGAGGTTGAGTCGATGGAAATTTCAGCAGCCCTGGTAAAAAAACTGCGTGAGCGTACCGGCTCCGGCATGATGGAGTGCAAAAGATCATTGGTCGAAACCAATGGTGACATCGAAGCAGCAGTTGAATTGATGCGTAAAACAGGCCTGGCCAAGGCCGACAAAAAAGCTGACCGTGTCGCCGCTGAAGGTGCCATTGTTGCTGTACGCAGCGCTGATGGTAAGCAGGCTGTTTTGGTTGAGGTTAATTGTGAGACGGATTTTGTCGCCAAGGGCGATGCGTTCAAAGATTTTTCTGAAGCAGTGGCAAAGTGCGCCCTCGAAAGTGGTGTTAACACGGGTGAGGCCCTACTGGTTACCCCGATTACCAAAGGTTCTGATGTGAAAGTGGAAGATAGCACTAGAGCACTGATCGCCAAGATTGGTGAGAAGATCTCTGTGCGCCGCATGTGTCGTATTGTGTCTAGCGATGTAGTTGGTGTTTACATGCACGGCACTCGTATCGGTGTATTAGTAGGGTTGGAAGGTGGTGATGAAGAGCTAGCCCGCGATATTGCCATGCACATTGCTGCCAGCAAGCCAATCTGCATTAGCTCCGAGCAGGTTCCTGCGGAAGAGATTGCAAAAGAGCGCGATATTTTTACAGCCCAGGCCGCTGAAAGTGGCAAACCGGCTGAGATCATTGCGAAGATGGTTGACGGTCGTATCGCTAAGTTCCTAAAGGAGATCACCCTGCTGGGCCAGCCTTTTGTTAAGGATCCCGATACCACCGTTGAGAAGCTGCTTGCTTCCAGGGGCGCTAAAGTGATTGCTTTTGAACGCATTGAAGCGGGTGAAGGCATCGAGAAGAAAGAGGAAGACTTCGTTGCCGAAGTAATGGCCCAAGCGAAAGGGGCATAACCTGTGAATAGTAGCGACGCTAAACCTGCATATAAGCGTGTATTGCTTAAACTGAGTGGCGAAGCGCTGATGGGCGAGGGGCAGTTTGGTATTGACCCTCGTACCATTGACCGCATTGCGGTCGAGGTTAAAGAGCTGATCGACATCGGTGTTGAAGTTGGCATGGTGATTGGCGGCGGTAACCTTTTTCGCGGTGCCGGTCTTGCTGAGGCGGGTATGGAGCGAGTTACTGGCGACCACATGGGAATGCTGGCGACAGTGATGAACTCCCTAGCGATGCAGGATGCCCTGGAACATCACGGTATGTTTGCTCGGGTTATGTCAGCTATTAAAATCAGTCAGATCTGCGAAGATTACATCCGCCGTCGTGCAGTGCGTCATCTTGAAAAGGGGCGCGTGGTTATTTTTGCTGCGGGCACTGGCAATCCGTTCTTTACTACCGACTCTGCCGCCAGTCTGCGAGCTATCGAGATCGGTGCTGATTTACTGATTAAGGCAACCAAGGTGGATGGTGTTTACACTGCGGATCCTAAAAAAGATCCTAACGCCAAGCGTTACGATAGCTTGACCTATGACGAAGTGTTGGATCAACGTCTGATGGTTATGGACGCCACAGCAATTGTTTTATGTCGCGATCAGGATATGCCGCTGTGTGTGTTGGATATCAATAAATCAGGTGCCCTCATGAATGCCATCATGGGTGGTAAGGAAGGATCATTTGTTAGCAAGGGAGCCGAGGCATGATCGAAGATCTCAATAAAGATGCAACCAAGCGCATGGGCAAGAGCATCGATACTCTAAAGGACGAGATGTCCAAAATCAGGACTGGGCGTGCCCATACCAGTCTGCTCGACCACGTCAAGGTCGATTACTATGGGAACGAAGTGCCGCTGTCCCAGGCGGCGACGGTTTCAGTCTCTGATGCCAGAACCCTGTCGGTTCAACCTTGGGAAAAAGCACTGATTCCGCTGATTGAAAAAGCCATCATGAGCGCGGGGCTTGGTTTGAACCCCGTGACCTCCGGCCCGGTCATTCGCGTGCCGCTGCCAGCGCTCACAGAAGAGCGGCGCAAGGGCATGATTAAGATTGTGCGTGCTGAGGCTGAAGGCGCTAAGGTGGCGATCCGCAATATCCGTCGTGATATTAACGGTGAACTTAAGTCACTGCTGAAGGATAAAAAGATTACGGAAGATGAGTGTCGCCAGGCTGAAGATAGCATCCAAAAGCTGACCGATAACTATATTGCTGAAGCGGACCAAACCCTGGCAGCAAAAGAAAAAGATCTGATGGACATCTAAAATAATGTAGTAGTGAAGGGGGGGTGTGCGCGCCCCTTCGAAATTCTAGGCCCGGCTTAAGCCCCACTCATAAATAAAACAGACAATAATGGCCGAAGAGAGTCTTAAAGAGGAATATCACGGAGATGTCCCCCGACATGTCGCCATTATTATGGACGGTAATGGTCGTTGGGCGAAAAAGCGTCTTATGCCGCGTATTGCTGGCCATCGTGCCGGGGTTGATTCTGTGCGATCGATCGTGCAGCGTTGCGGTGAGGTGGGTGTTGGTGCACTAACCTTGTTTGCGTTCAGCAGTGAAAATTGGCGTCGCCCTGAGAGTGAAGTGGGGCTGCTGATGGATCTGTTTATGGTGGCTCTTCAACGCGAAACTAAAAAACTCAATCAAAGTAACGTGCGTCTGCAGGTGATCGGTGATCGTGACCGCTTTTCTGAAAAACTACAGCAAGAAATTGCCAATGCCGAGGCGTTGACTGCTAGCAACACGGGCTTAGTGCTTTCAGTGGCGGCCAATTACGGTGGTCGCTGGGATATCACCAATGCGGTGCGCCAGTTGGCAGAAAAGGTAAAGGCCGGTCTTATAGAGCCTGATGCTATTGATGAGGCGCTGTTGGGTGAGCACATGGCGCTGGCGGCACTGCCAGAACCTGATCTCTTTATCCGCACGGGTGGTGAACAGCGCATCAGTAATTTCCTGTTGTGGCAGCTGGCCTATAGCGAACTCTACTTCACTGATACTCTCTGGCCTGATTTCACTCAAGATGAGTTTGACTTGGCGCTTAACTCATTTACTGGCAGACAGCGTCGTTTTGGCCGTACCGGAGACCAGGTGGAGCAGAACAAGCGTGCTTAAACAACGTCTTATGACTGCTGCCACTCTTATCCCGCTGGTCGTTTGGGGGTTGTTATCACAATCTACCTCGGTGATTGGCTGGGTTTTGGCACTGTTTGTACTGATCGGTGGTTGGGAGTGGGCGCGGCTGATTGGTTTGACTGCGCCTAGCACGCGAGTTGGCTATACGTTGTTGATTGCTGTGGTGCTCTGGTTGGCGCAGCAGTATGTGGCTAGCGCCGAGTCAGCCATCACCACTATTTTGCTGCTGACAGCCCTCTGGTGGCTGGTTGGAACAATCATGGTGTTCCGTTACCGTGGCGGTAGCGGGTTGAGTTGTGCGGATCAACTTTCTGGTGCCGCGATAGGCTTATTGGTGTTGGTGCCTACTTGGTTGGCGCTTACCCACCTTCACGGTTATTCGCAACAGGGGCCAGCATGGGTGTTATTCCTGATGGTGCTGATCTGGGGAGCCGACAGCGGTGCCTACTTTGTGGGACGTAAATGGGGTAAGCGCAAACTTGCGCCGCATGTCAGTCCTGGCAAATCGGTTGAAGGCGTGGTGGGAGGTATGGCAACCTCAGCGCTGATCGCGGTGGTTGGCATGGTTTTTTTTGAGATACCCGTGTCGAGCGCTTTCTGGTTTATCCCGCTCTGCTTTGTGGTAGTGGTCTTCTCTGTCATAGGTGATCTTTTTGAGAGCCTTTTTAAGCGTCGTGTTGGTGTTAAGGATAGTGGCCAATTGCTGCCAGGGCATGGTGGTGTGCTTGATCGTATTGACAGCCTGACTACTGCGGCTCCCATCTTCACTCTTGGTTTGATTCTGTTTGGTGGTATTAAATGATTGGTGTAACGATATTGGGCTCGACCGGCTCAATCGGTGTTAGCACGTTGGATGTAATTTCTCGTCATCCCGGCGCTTACCAAGTGGTAGCGTTAACCGCCAATCGTGATGTTGCCAAGATGATTGAGCAGTGCCAGCGTTTTAATCCGTGTTATGCCGTGATGGTTGATGAGCCGTCGGCAGAACGGCTGGAAAAAACTTTGCGCGCTTCTGGCAGTGAAACCCAAGTACTTTCTGGTGTTGATGGTCTGATCACGGTGGCTACCCTGCCCGAGGTTGAGTGTGTGATGGCTGCTATTGTTGGTGCGGCCGGCCTGTTACCGACCCTGGCGGCAGCGAGCGCGGGCAAACGTATCCTGCTGGCCAATAAAGAGGCGCTGGTGATGTCCGGCCCCCTCTTCATGGCAGAGGTCCATAAAAATAATGCGGTGTTACTGCCTGTCGACAGTGAACACAATGCGATTTTTCAGTGCCTGCCAGCCAATTACAGCGGCAATCTTGAGCAGGCCGGAATTCGCCAGATTCTGCTGACTGCTTCGGGTGGGCCGTTCCGCACCCGTTCCATCGAGCAACTGGCAGATGTCACTCCCGCCGAGGCGTGTGCCCACCCCAATTGGGAGATGGGACGCAAGATCTCAGTCGACTCAGCCACTATGATGAACAAGGGACTGGAGGTGATTGAGGCGTGTTGGCTCTTCAATGTTGAACCGGAGCAGATTCAAGTGGTCATACACCCGCAGAGCGTGATTCACTCGATGGTGGAGTATGTCGATGGCTCGGTGCTGGCACAGCTCGGTAGCCCTGACATGCGCACGCCGATCGCTAATGCTCTGGCATGGCCCCGGCGCATTGATGCGGGTGTGCAGCGGCTTAATCTCTTCAAGGTGGCGCGCCTTGATTTTGAGGAGCCCGATTTCAACCGTTTTCCCTGTTTGCGTCTTGCCTACGAGGCATTGGCAGCGGGTGGTACTGCCACAGCGATTCTCAACGCTGCCAATGAGGTGGCGGTGGCGGCGTTTTTTAATGGCCAGCTGCGCTTTACCACTATCGCAGGTGTTGTGGAGCAGACTTTAAAGGGTGTGACGTCGATGGCGGCAGATAGTCTTGACCGGGTGCTGGAGGCTGATCATGAAGCCCGTTTGTACGCTGGGCATTTGATCCATTGAACTGGTTAGGTAGTATGACAACGGTATTATCATCGATATTTTTCTTTGTCTTGGCCTTGGGCGTTCTGGTCACAGTGCACGAGTTTGGGCACTATTGGGTGGCGCGCAAAGTCGGGGTAAAGGTGTTGCGCTTCTCCGTCGGTTTTGGCAAGCCGCTGTGGATGAAACGTGTCGGTTCTGACAACACCGAGTTTGCGATTGCCGCGGTTCCATTGGGTGGTTATGTTCGTATGCTCGATGAGCGTGATGGGGATGTAGCCCCTGAAGAGGCGCATCGCGCCTTTAACCGCCAATCACTGGCAAAACGTTTTGCCATCGTGCTGGCGGGGCCTGTTTTTAACTTTATTCTGGCCATTGCTGCGTACTGGCTGATATTTGTCATTGGCACTGTTGGTATGAAACCAATCATTGGTGAGGTGACACCTGATTCTATTGCCGCGCAGGCCGGGTTGATGCACGGTGATGAGATCGTTGAAGTGGCGGGCAAACGCACACTGACATGGGAGACTGCCGTGGTGGGCATGCTCGAAGAGTCGCTCGACTCTGGCGAGATTGTGCTTAAGGTAAAGCAGGTTGAAACTCAGAGTGAAGTCGAGCGCTACTTCTCTTTTGCCACTATCCCTGACGATCTTAATCGCGGTGGACTTCTTGACTACCTCGGTATGCGTCCCTATCGCCCCGTGATCCCTGCGGTAATTGGCCAAGTTTCGCCCGGTGATGCAGCGGATAAGGCTGGCATTGAGGTGGGTGATCGCATCGTTCTGGCTGATGGCCAGCCAGTGACGGACTGGGAGGCATGGGTAGATTATGTGCGTGCTCATCCCGCACAGCCGATCTCGATTGTTGTGGAACGTCATGGCGTGCAGTTGGCGCTTTCGTTAACACCGTCACTGCTCGTCACTAAGGAGGGTGATATCGGTAAGATAGGCGCCGGCGTAGAGTTGCAGCAGTTACAGCAGGATTTGCTGGCCACCGTAAAATACGGGCCGCTTGACTCAGTATGGATGGCGACAATTAAAACATGGGATATGTCGGCGCTGACGCTGAACATGCTAGGCAAAATGGTGGCTGGTGATGTCGCGCTCTCAAATCTAAGCGGCCCTATCAGTATTGCAAAATATGCCGGTTATTCGGCGAGCATCGGTTATATCTCCTTTTTGTCGTTTCTTGCGATTATCAGTATCAGCCTTGGAGTGTTGAATCTGTTGCCAATTCCAATGCTCGATGGCGGACACTTAATGTATTATCTGATCGAGATGGTGAAGGGGAGCCCGGTGTCGGAAAAAGCACAGATTTTTGGACAAAAGATAGGTATTGCCATGCTGTTAGGAATGATGGTGGTGGCGTTCTACAACGACATTCTACGTCTGCTTGTTAAATAAAAGGTCGTGAAGATTATGAAGCGACCTAACCGATACTGGATTACTCTGTTCGTTGTGTTATTTAGTCCACTTACGTGGGCTTTTGAACCATTTACCATCAAAAATATTGAGGTGGAGGGCGTTCAACGCATCAGCAAAGGGACCGTTTTTAACTACCTGCCACTGCAGATAGGTGACAATTTTGATGATTTTAAATCGCAGCAGGCCTTGGCGGCACTCTACAAAACTGGTTTTTTCAACAACATTGATCTCTATAACGACGGTGAGACACTGATTATTAAGGTGGAAGAGCGCCCCTCTATCGCCGCTATCACTTTGGACGGCAATCACGAGCTTTCGACAGAGGATCTAAAGACCGGCCTGAAGACGGCGGGATTGTCCGAAGGGAAGATCCTTGATCGCTCGCTGCTGGACAAAATAAAACTCGATCTGCAACGTCAATACTTCGTCCGTGGTTACTACGCCGTTGAAGTTGAAACAACTGTGACACCGCTGGAAGATAATCGCGTCAATCTGAAGATTGGCATTCGTGAAGGTGATGTGGCCACCATTAAGCAGATCAACCTCATAGGAAATAAACAGTTTGATGAAACCGATTTGCTCGGTAAGTTTGAGCTGGGCATACCACCTTTTTATGCGCTTTTTAGTAATAGGGATCAGTATTCCAAGCAGAAGCTGGGGGCGGATCTAGAAACATTGCGCTCATACTATCTTGACCGGGGTTACATCAATTTTGCTATCGACTCTTCCCAGGTATCGATTACACCAGACAAAAATTCGGTTTTTATTACCATCAACCTTCGTGAAGGTGAGCAGTTTAAGGTGCGTGAAGTGGGACTCTCTGGTGATTTGATTGTAGGGGAGGCGGAGCTGCGCAAGCTTATTACTCTGCAATCGGGCGACATTTTCTCGCGGCGAGTGGTTACCGATACCACTACGGTTATCACTGAACGTCTGGGCGAGGAGGGGTATGCCTTTGCTAATGTTAATGCTGTGCCAGAGATCGATGAGGTGAGTAAAGAGGTGGCGTTGACCTTCTTTGTTGATCCAGGTAAGCGGGTCTATGTACGTCACATCAATATCAGTGGCAACCAGAAAACCGAAGATGAAGTGGTGCGCCGTGAATTCCGGCAGATGGAAGGCGGTTGGCTTTCGACTAGTAAGCTCAACCGTTCCCGTATCCGTATTCAGCGACTCAGTTATATGGATCAGGTGACTATTGAGACTCCCACGGTTGTTGGTACCGATGATCAGGTTGATGTGAATCTATCGCTGAATGAGAAACCGTCAGGTTCATTGATGGTTGGTGTAGGTTATTCGGGTGGCGATGGCATGCTGTTTAATGCCAGTGTCAGTCAGGAAAATTTCCTTGGCACGGGCAAACGTGTTAGTACCGAAATCAACTCCAGCAAGGTCAATACGGTTTACAGTTTCTCCCATACTGACCCCTATTTCACCCTTGATGGTGTGAGCCAGAGTATGCGGCTCTCTTATCGCCAGACGGATGCCTCCCAGGCCAATCTGGCCAATTATATTGCTGATGTTTGGGGTGGCTCGTTGACCTATGGCATCCCACTGTCAGAATACAATACCGCCAGAGTAGGGTTGGGGTATGAGTCCACATCGATCAAAACCACCTCTCTAACACCGCAGGTCTACCTCGCTTATCTGGCGGTCAATTCTGATAAATTTGATATCACCAAGTTGACGCTCGGCTGGACCCACGATACCCGTAACAAAACGGTATTTGCCACCAATGGCATGATGGAATCGCTGTCAGTTGAAATAACCACCCCTAACAGCGGGCTTAATTTTTATAAAGTTTCATCCAATACCAAGTGGCTCTACCCCTTTACAAAACAGTTGACGGTTTCATTTGACGCTGAGCTAGCCTACGCTGACAGTTTCAATCAGACTACTGATGTACCGTTTTTTGAAAAATATTATGCTGGTGGAGCCCATTCAGTGCGTGGTTATCGCACCAATACCTTGGGCCCTAAGGATAATACGGTAAACTTAGGGGGTAACTTCCGTGTGGTTGGGACGGGAGAGTTGGTTTTTCCACCACCGTTTTCACCGGATAGCAGTGCTGTACGCATGAGCTTATTCTGGGATATTGGTAACGTTTTTGCTGACATCGGCAGCTACGATAGTGCTGAGTTGCGGCAATCGGTAGGCGTGTCACTAATATGGTTGTCACCGGTGGGGCCGCTCTCATTCAGCCTGTCGGAGCCCTTGAATAACAAGCCGGGAGATCGAACCGAAAAATTCCAGTTCACACTGGGATCATTCTTTTAGTGATGGAGGAGAGAGATTTGAAAAAGCTGGTCATGAGTATGGTGTTGGCAGCGGGATTGGTATTACCGCTTGGAGCGGTTGCTAAAGATGAGTTGAAAATCGGTTTTGTCGATGGGACTCGCCTGTCGCAAGAAGCGCCGCAGGCTAAGGCAGCATCTGATCGCCTTGCCAAGGAGTTTGAGCCACGCAAGAACGATATAGTGAAGGCGCAGGAGCAGATGCGTGATCGTGAGGAGCGTTTTGTCAAAGACAGTGCCTTTATGAGTGCGGCTGATAAGCAGAAGAAAGAGCGTGATTTGGTCAGTGCCCAGCGTGATTTGCGTACCAAGCAGAGCGAGTTTCAGGAAGACCTGACTATTCGTCGCAATGAGGAGCTGGCTAAGGTGATGGACTCTCTGCGTCTGGCGATCCAAGAGTATGGTAAAAATGACGGATATGACCTCATCTTGTTTGATGGCGTATCCTACGCCAGTGATCGCGTCAATTTGACTGACGAGATACTCAAAAAATTAAAGGCAAAATAAAGATTAACGAATGGGAGTGACCCTGCAACAGTTGGCTGGTGAGATCGAATGTGAGCTGCATGGTGATTCGCACTGTTTGGTCACGGGGGTTGGTACGTTGCAAAGTGCCGGTGTAGGCGAACTCTCGTTTCTGGCTAATTCAAAGTATCGCAGTTACCTGAAGACGACACAGGCTAGCGCGGTAATATTGTACCCTCAGGATTTGGCGCTCTGTCCTGTGAATGCACTGGTCAGCAGTAACCCCTATTTGGCCTACGCCAAAGCGGCGCGTCTGTTGAATCCTGAGCAGTTGTCTGCGGCGGGGGTACATCCCTCGGCTGTGATTGAAGCGGGGTGTGACGTTGACGCCTCCGCCAGCATTGGCGCTCACTGTTATGTTGGGGCGGGGAGTCGTATCGGCCCAGGTGTGTTCCTCGGGCCGGGATGTGTGTTGGAACGTGATGTGAGTATCGGTGCCAATAGCCGCCTGACGGCCCGGGTTACGATCTGCCATGGAGTACGTATTGGCGCAAAGGTGTTGATTCATCCTGGTGTTGTGATTGGTGGTGATGGCTTTGGTATTGCCAATGACGCGGGCCGCTGGGTCAAGGTGCCACAGCTGGGGAGTGTGGTGATCGGTGATGATGTCGAAATCGGTGCCAATACCACCATCGATCGCGGCGCCCTTGAGGATACCGTGATTGAAGAGGGGGTTAAGCTGGATAACCAGATTCAGGTCGCTCATAACGTTCATATAGGTGCCTACACTGCCATTGCCGGGTGTGCCGCCATTGCTGGAAGTACCACTATTGGTAAACGTTGTCAGATTGGCGGTGCCGTTGGAATAGTTGGCCATTTGACGATTGCGGATGATGTTCACGTTACCGCTATGTCGCTGGTGACTGGTAATATTGGCCTTGCCGGGGTTTACTCCTCCGGAATTCCAGCAGAACCGCGGGCGGAGTGGACCAGAAACGCAGCCCGTGTCAGACAATTGAATGATATTGCTCAACGACTTCGAGCCCTGGAAAAAGCTGGAATAAAAATAAATTCTGATCGGGAATAGTGTTATGGATGAAGTCAAAAATACGTTAAGCACAATGGATATTTACGAGGTGTTGGAACATCTGCCGCATCGTTATCCGTTTTTGCTGGTTGACCGGGTTATCGACTATAAGGTTGGTGAATATCTGACGGCAATCAAAAATGTCTCATACAATGAACCCTATTTCCAAGGTCACTTTCCTCATCGTCCGGTGATGCCGGGGGTACTGATTCTTGAGGCGCTAGCTCAGGCGACTGGAATTTTGGCATTCAAAACCACCAATTCAAAACCTACTGCGCGATCACTCTATTACTTTGTGGGTGTTGATGGTGCCCGTTTCAAACAGCCGGTAGAGCCGGGTGATCAACTGTTACTTGAGGTTAAAGTGGTTAGAACCATGCGTGGTGTCTGGAAATTTGACTGTGAGGCTAGAGTGGGTAGCAAAGTTGTCTGTAGTGCAGAGTTGATGTGTGCGGAGAGGGAAGTCTGAGCGTGATTGTTCCCGTTATTGATTCCAGAGCTGTCATCGATCCAAAAGCCCGCATCGCCGAGGGGGTGTCGATTGGTCCGTACTCGGTTATTGGCCCTGACGTTGAGATTGGCGAAGGCACTTGGATTGGTCCCCATGTGGTGATTAATGGACCTTGTCGTATTGGAAAAGAGAACAAGTTCTATCAATTCTCATCCATAGGCGAAGATCCACAGGATAAAAAATATAACGGTGAGCCAACGCTGCTGGAGATTGGTGATCGTAATGTGATACGTGAATACTGCACCTTTAATCGCGGTACCGTGCAGGATAAGGGCACGACCAAGATTGGCAATGATAACTGGATTATGGCTTATGTTCATATTGCCCATGACTGTGAAGTGGGCAATAGCACCATTCTAGCCAACAACGCGACGCTCGCGGGTCACGTTATCATTGAGGATCATGTGATCCTGGGGGGTGCCAGCCTGATTCATCAGTTTTGTGTGGTGGGGGCCCATAGTTTTGTGGGTATGGGCAGCGCCATTGCGAAGGATGTTCCTCCCTTTATGATGGTTGCGGGGCAGCCTGCCGAACCTCATGGGCTGAACTTGGAAGGGCTGCGCCGCCGTGGTTTTACGCCAGAGGCGATTAAGGCGTTGCGTAAATCTTACAAGATTATCTATCGCTCCGGTCTCACGGTCGTGCAGGCGTTGGAGCAGCTCAAACCGCTAATGGATGAGTTTGAGCCAGTCGTGCAACTTGCTGAGTTTGTGCGTAACTCCGGGCGTGGCATCGTTCGTTAATTTAGGGCACTTCTATAAATTAGATCAAGCCGTGAGGGCGAGGCGGAAATGGGCGAAAAAGCGCAGTGTACACGTAGTACATGAGCATTTTGAGCCCATTTCCAACGCGGCCATTGTGGCTTCAGCGGACTTATAGAAATGCCCTTTAGAGTATTGGCGATAAACGAGGGAGCATGGTTACCTACTGGCCATGCTCCTTTGTTTTATGGAGCGGATGGGTTGATATGAAGATCGGAATCATCGCGGGAGAGGCATCGGGAGATCTATTAGGCGCAGGTTTGATCGAGGCGATCAAGGCACGCCACCCTGATGTCAAATTTGAAGGGATCGCCGGGCCAGCCATGATCAAGGCTGGTTGCTGTGCCTTCCACCCGGCTGAAAAACTGGCGGTGATGGGGTTTGAAGCGTTGGTTCACTACCGCGAACTAAAAGGCATTCAGAACCAGATGGTGGAGCACTTTAGTCAAAATCCACCTGATCTTTTCATCGGTATCGATGCCCCTGACTTCAATCTCACCATTGAGCGCAAACTCAAAAATCAGGGGATTAAGGCTGTTCACTATGTCAGCCCATCGGTATGGGCTTGGCGCCAGTATCGAATCAAGAAGATCGCCCGCTCGGTGGATATGGTTCTGACGCTCTTCCCTTTTGAAGCTGAGTTTTATAAAAAACATCAGGTGCCGGTCACCTTTGTCGGCCACCCATTGGCCGATATGATTCCACTCAAAGTGGATCAAACAGCGATGCGTCAGGGGTTGGGCATTGGCATAGATGAGGTGGTGGTGGCGCTGTTGCCCGGTAGTCGCCTCTCCGAGATTAATCGCCTGACAGAACTACTGCTGGACTCCGCCGCCTTGATTAAACAGCAACATCCTGCGGTGCGGTTTGTGGTGCCGATGGCGTCGCCGAAGGTTCGTGAACGCTTTGAGCAGATCTATGCCGAGCAGGGCAATAGCCCGGCGTTGACGCTGGTGGATGGCCGTTCCCGCGAGGTGATGGCGGCCGCCGATGTGGTGGTGCTGGCTTCTGGCACGGCCACGCTGGAGGCGCTGTTGGTGAAACGCCCCATGGTGGTTACATATAAACTCTCGGCGCTGGGCTACCTGCTGGTCAAGTTGCTGCTCAAGTCGCCCTTCGTCGCGTTGCCCAACGTGCTGGCGGGGCGTGAGGTGGTGAAGGAGCTGTTGCAGGCAGAGGCCACGGCAGCGAATATCGCCACCGAAGTCATCAAATTGCTCGAAGATAAGGTCAACGCCGCGACTATCAGTCAGCTGTTTGATGAGATTCACCAGACGTTGCGCCGTGATGCTAGCAACAGCGCCGCCACAGCAGTGCTGGGTCTAATCCAGAAAACTACTCAGGAAATTACCCGATGATGCAAAAATCAAAGATCACAATAGCCGCTTTATTCACCGTATTGGCAGCAGGTTGCGGTGTCGACAAAGATGACCCGAAATATGACCAGTTGCGTTATGAACAATTGGCAAAGACCCGTTGTGTGGACATGGCTGCTCTTCTTTCGTCAGAGTTTGTGAATGCCGATCCAGAGGATTACGAGAACTCTTTGAAGCGTTGTGAGGACATGAAGTCCCTCAGTTTTGAAGAGTATAAAAAGCTGGCCGATTATTCCCGTGCCAATGGTACATGGGACATCTATCAACTTTATCCAGAGAAACGTAATATCATAGAAAAACAATAGATTAGCGTTGGTTGTTACGGCAATGATGGCCGTCTAACGGCCAGAAAATCAAAATCCTCAGTAAATAGCCATGATAGTGATCAACTCAAAACTCTATCCGGACTCTGCCGCTGGCAAGGATACATCTATTACACGATGGTTCTACCCGTGGGCGAGTTGCACATAGCGACCACCTGCAATTGTGGTTTACGACACTTGTTACGAGCGGTTTTCAATGGAAAAGCAGCTCGCCATGCTGTTAGCCATCAACTCGGCTGACGATGAGGTTATCTATCGCTCATTGATTTGGCACCAGCTACTCATCGCTTGGCTATCTTAAAGGATTGCCAGCGGACGAGCTGGTAAAGTGGCTCGCCGCATCGGCGTGGAGTTGTAAAACAGAATAAGGGGTAATGGATGTCACCAACAAAACGAACAACACCGCTGATCGCAGGTGTTGATGAAGTCGGTCGCGGCCCACTTGCCGGGCCAGTTGTTACCGCCGCCGTGATCCTTGATCCCAATAACCCCATCGTCGGACTGATGGACTCCAAGACGCTTTCTGAGGCTAAACGCGAAGCACTCTTTCCCGAGATAAAGGCGAAGGCTCTGGCCTGGGCCATCGGCCGTTGTGAGGTGGCAGAGATCGACCAGCACAATATCCTTCAAGCCACCATGATCGCCATGCAACGCGCCGTTGCAGCGCTCAAAATCGCCCCTGATAAAGTGCTGGTGGATGGTAACCGCGCTCCTGACTTTGGCTGCCCTGCGGAGGCGATCATTAAGGGCGACCAGAGTGAACCTTCAATCAGCGCCGCCTCCATTCTTGCCAAGGTGACCCGCGACCGTGAGATGGTGGAGATGGATGCCCGCTATCCCGGTTACGGCTTCGCCAAACACAAAGGTTACCCCACCCAGGAGCACCTCGAAGCGCTACAAAAGTTAGGCGTAACAGAGATTCACCGGCGCAGCTTTGGGCCGGTGAAGCGGGTACTGGGATTGGTGTAAATGATCAAAAAACAATCGGCGAGCTGCAATCACCCGCTATGCTGAAGTAACACGGCTACCCGTTAACTTCGCTCATTATTGCCCTGTGCCGGTGAAGTAGCTTTCGGCCCGGTTAAAGGCGGCAACGCCAACCTTCTCCCCAATAATGCGGCCAGGGATATCGTCGGCGGGCGGGTGAATGCCGCCCCAGATACGTGACAGGCTGGTTTGATCCGAGGCGTCGTGGTAGGTTGCCCACTGCAAGGTGACATCAACGCTGGGGCCTGCTTCAAAAACAAGGAATGAAGTTTTGGGTGCTTTGAATTCGACCAGACCGCCAGGGAAATATTCGTCACCCGTGAGCAAGGTCAGCACCTCAGCGGCGGCGCGCGAGAAGGTCGAGTGGCCTGAGACGTAACCAGCAAAGGGCGGCGTCACAAACGAGGGGCGTTGATAGGGGACCCAGTTTTCCGCCAGTATCCAGTTAACGCCGGCAATATAGATTGCGGGATCGGGGACGAATGTCGTGCCGCGCCAGGCATAGAGCTTAATCTTACCGATATTATTGGCGTCGCCCGTCAGCGCCAGCGGATCGCTAGGGAGCACGCGCTCAATCAAGCCGGGAATCAGTGGTAGGCCGGCAACAGAGTAGCCGGGGAGCAGTGGACCAGAGCCTTGGCCACGTGCCGCCATCGCCCGTATTGCAGAAATTGGCCGTACATAATCGTACCAGCCCTTGATGCCCCAGGCTGAGATGGCGGCGTCATGAACGGCACCGCCCAAGGCGAAGTAGCCTTTGACGTCCCACTCCAAACTATTTAGCACCGGCCCCTGGCCACGAAAACGCTTTTTCAGCTCAGGCTGGTCGCTGACATGATTGAGTATCGAAAACCAGTGGCCAGGCGGAGTTTCAGAGGCGGGGCCATCGGCCCAGAACTCGGCCAACACCCGGGTATAGTCGCCGCGCGGGACCACGTTGGGTGCATAGGGTTTGCCGGTGTAGGGGTTGAGGGGGTGCCCGGTGCCGGAGTCCCCGCCGTCGCGCAGATTGTAAAAATTTTGATATTCGGCCAGTGTTTGCGGCAGGCTTTGGTTGTTCCCCAGGGCAGCGGGGGAGATATCCCACATCACCCCATCGCTTGGATCTAGGTGGGAGGACCAGGCCGATACCAGAGAGAAATTCCATTTGTACTCTTCGGCGGAGGCGCCGCCATTAACGATGTCAATGTACGGTGGGGCGCCCGGATCGTTGTAGACCCTATAATCGACACCGTCGCGTTGATAGATATTGCGATCGGCGGCGGTGAGCGAAAATGGCGCGACGCGCCCCCATTCGGGGCCGAGGAAGTGGGGGACAGCGTCAGGAATAAGATTTCCCGATTGATCAATAAAGGTGTCCATATTCAACGGCTGCCAGCGATTGAGGTCGATAATGTCTGGATTGCCGGGCAGTGTCGGTACAAGTGGCGGGTTTAATGGTTGGTATGAAACGCTGGCATAGAGATTGCCCTCATTGGAGCCATCCTGCAGGCCATAGCTGATCATGCACGCTGCAATATGGTTGCCTAATGCGGCGGCGGAGCCGTCTGAATAGTCGGTTGATGTGAGGGTGGCGTCATAGCCAAGATCTGATAACAGCGTGTCGAAGCGGGATTGCGACGCAGTTGCCGCCGGGGAGTTCTTGAACCGATGTGACAGCAGCCGATAGGCGGCATAACTGATCGCCTCCTTGCGGGTGGACGTTACCTCTGTGGTTGGGGTAAAGCCGGTGAAGGCGCAGTTATAACCATTAACGCTTTTGCCGAGCAGATAGGGGTGGGCGACTTTGTCGAACACCGTCCAAGCGTCATACATGACCGCGGAGGTGTGGAAGAGATTGCGGGAATGAACTGTAGGGCGGGCATAGTCCACACGGATCGCCGCTAAGAGCGCCTCATTCCATTGGCGGGCAACGGAGTGTCCGTCGGTCTGCGCGGTGTTATTTGAAGAGCAGCCGCTTAACAGTAGGAAGGGTGGTAGGCAAAGCACCGCCAGTTTATGTGCGATGCGGCGATTAATCTTCATAACTACTACTTATATTTGCTGTGGCGCATAAACAGACAGAGGGGGCTAGCGCAAGGCTTGACCCCCTTTTTAGCATGATTAAGCTGAACGGCGGCGCAGGATTAAGCTGCCAAGCGCGCCCATACTGAAGAGCAACTCGATTAAACCAAACGCACCGCCGCCTGTTGTAGTGCTACTGGCCTTGCTTGCGCTGCCTTGATTGTTGACAGCGCTAGTTTCAGTGGTTGTGCTATCGCTGTTCTGCTGGGTGGTGACGCTGGTGGTGGCGTTATCGTTCGTCGCAGCGGTGGTAGTGTCATCGTCTGTAGTAGTTTTATCAGCCACCAATGGTTTGATCAAAAAGATCTCGCTGTTTTTATCCACATTGCCGCCAGTAAAGTCGGACGTTGTACGCAGGGTTATCAGGCTGGCATCGGCATTGATACTGGGGCGAAGCCGGGCACCGTCGGTGCCGCCGAAGGTTAGCTGCATCACCCCTAACCTGGGGGAGCTGGTGATTTGTTCTACCACTGGGCGGCCATTGCGGTCCAGTGGCGCCTTGAGGTCGATCATGGCGATTTCGTAAAGTCGTGGCGAGCCTGGTTTGGGGGCGGCGAGGTCGGCTCTGGAGCGGCTGCCAAAGACGATCTTGCTGCCGTCGGCGCTGATCTCTGGCCAATGGGCATCGTCATCGATATTCCTCCAGTTCGTGCCGGTGTAGGCATTGGGATCATCGCTAAAGGTGAGCTGGCGCAGCAGCCCGCTGCCGTCGCTATTGGCCACAAAAATGACGTCGGTCAGGAAAGGATTGTCGCCCAGGATTGTTCTGTCTGGGTTTTTGATACCTTCGCCGTAGGGGTTGATGCAGCCTGAAAAAGTGACTTTTTTTCCGTCATACGAGAGGCTCGGTTCGAAGGCGTCTTCGGCGCGGATATGGAATGGCGCATCGACATCGGTGTCGGTGACCTGCACGGTATAGTGGGTCAGGCCATTGATGATGTTGGTGGCTCGGTCACTCCAGTATTTGGCCAGATCAAAGACAAATATCTCGTTACTCCAGTCGTCGTTCTTCGGTGGCAGCAGGTCGTTGAAAGAGTCAAACGCCACGGTCGTACCGTCACCGGAGATGGATACGTTGCGTGATTCATCATCGCGAATGTTTCTGCCTGTCGGTTGTGGTCCACCGTTGGTGATTTGGGTCAGGCCGGTGCCGTTAGCACGGATGACGAAGATCTGCTTGACGTGATTACCTCGGGTATTGACGAGACTATTGCTACCGACAACAAGATCATGGGTCGATTCAAAGACGATGGTGCTACCGTCGTTGGAGATACGTGGCGAGATTGAGTGTCCGCCCGTGCCACGAGTCAGTTGTCTGAGGTTGGTGCCATCACTGTTGATGATGAAGAGCTGATAGTTGGGGAGGTAGTGGAGCGGATCGGAAATATATTCCGGTGGATTCTTGCCGGTCAGGTCAAAATAGGATGCAAAAACCACCACCTTGCCATTGGCCGAGAGGCGTGGTGGGGTGGTGGTGCGGTAATAGGCGGTATGTTCTACGGGGGAGGTGGGGGCGATGGCGGCGGTAAGCTGGCGCAGTCCGCTGCCATCGCTCTTCATTATGTAGATGTTTTCGAGGTTGTTCGGATTGCCCCCAGGCACCAGATCAGCAGTCGAGTTGAAGACGATGGTAGAGCCATCCTTGGAGATGTCGGGGGCGGTGGATGCATGTGTCCCGCGGGTGGAGGCGTAATCGGTCAGCTGCGTAATTGTACTGGTGGGTGTGGTGGCGCTGGTGACCAGCGCTTGCACCGGGCCGCTTATCAGGGTAAATGCCACTAGGCAGGTGATGGATAGTGAGGTTTTGCAACGCATGTTTGTCTACTCTTTAAAAGTTGTCAGCACAGTGCCAGTGCGCGTGATTGAGCAATCCATTATCAAATCAGGCGCGGAAAATAACCGTTCTAATGGGGTAATAGTAGTATCACACCCATCAATTATTTTTTTGAGGACCATACAAATGTCCAACGTTCTGCGATGGGACACGCCAGGCCTTCCAGTCCTCTAGCCAGATGTTGTAGCCGGCACCTGCGCCTTCGTACTCGTTTTGGAAGTTGCTGCCCGTCATGGAGGTGGTGTATTTCTGGACGTACTTGTATTTTCCGCCGGAGATATTGACATTGCTGTTGCCATTGGTGGGTATATTATTGATGTCAAAGGTGCTGATTAATTTGCCGCCGCTGGTGATGGACTGCTCGTTTTTGTTCATGATGCCGGCAATGTTGGCTTGATCAAAGGTGCTGTTGGTCATATCCAAGTCGAATTTACCAACGAGTCCGCTGTTGTCTATGTTCTGGACGATGCGGTGTTTTTTGTTGAAGCTGGCCTTGGTGATCTCCTGATAGACGCCATTGCTATCGATCACCTGGCGGAACTGGGTGCTCTTGGGGTTGGCGGTGCCGCTGCCGGAGAAAGAGGCTTTGCCGAGTGGGTCGTAGGCGTTGTTGACGTTGACGGTCCCGAGCGCGGGCTTCTCTGTAATGTCTGTCCAGTTACCCAAGCTGTCGGATATCGCGCCAGCGTCGTCCACGTCTTCTTGGGGTATCGAGCTAAAAACGCCGTCCTTGGGATTGAAACGTACTATCTTGATGTAGGTTTCCTGAACGAAGGAATCACCCGGCAGGCCGATGATGGTGTGGTAGTACTGTTCGCCTGTGACCGAGTCGCGGACCCGTTCCATCAGGAAGGCGGTGGTGTCGAGGCCATTCTTGTCGCGGAATTCATCGTTCTCGTCGCAGCCTTCAAAACCGCTGCCGGGAGTACGCGGCCGATTACAGTTGAAGTTCAGCCATTCCGGGTCGCCTAGGCGGGTGAGCTGGGGCTGGAAGTTGAGGACGAACTCAGCGTGGACAGCCGCTGGGGTTAAAAACAGCGGGGCCAGCAACAATGAAGCTAGTTTGCAATGCATTGCTAAACGGTATTTCATGCTTGCTCACCCATTAAAGAAGCCCTAAACAACCCAAAAAAGCCTCGCATTACTCTAGCGTTTAACTGCTTTTTCGGAAAAACTGCGTTCTACCTACTCTTCGCCCAGCCAAGCACTGTAATACCCTTACCTGATCGTTTGTAGCGAGTCTTACATTTTCCACCATCGGAAAATAATATTAATATATCTTCATATGTTAAGTAATCTTAATTAATGTTGCCAGACATATTGCTAGCATTGGCACCAACCCAATAGGTGGCGTTGTGACGGGTGAAACCCTGATGAATGATGTCTGCATGTCGGGGGTGGCACCGGCAATCCGCTCCAGTGTCGAACGGGCGCCAGGCACGGCGCTGCCGGGGGCGGTAGTGCGCCGGGTGTCCTGGAGCCAGGCGTGGAGGTCTGCCAGTTTCGACTGGGCGTGCTGCTGGCGCAGGCTATTGTATGTTACTTATTTCTTTATAATCAAATTGTTAATTGATGCTTGCAAGCTATATTATGAAGTATTGATGGGGTGGGCAGATGTGCTTTTCCTCAGTTGTGTTCATCCCCACCCAAGGATAACAGCGCGGCATTACCGCCCACTGCGGCCGTATTAACCGTCACCACCCGCTCCGTTGCAAAGCGTTGCAGGTAGTGTGGCCCGCCCGCCTTGGGGCCAGTGCCGGAGAGTCCTTCGCCGCCGAAGGGTTGTGATCCCACCACTGCGCCGATCATGTTGCGGTTGACGTAGGTATTGCCGCAGCGGCTGTGCTGGGTGATGTAGTCGATGGTGCTGTTGATGCGACTATGAATCCCGAGTGTCAGGCCGTAGCCGCTGTTGTTGAT
>JAYUTP010000002.1:0-3257 GCA_043755075.1 Tenderia sp. (SeqCode) | reverse complement strand
ATCCTGCAAACAGGCTGCGGTTCTCCAGCCGTTCCAGCCTGAGCTGCTTCGTGTGCTTTTGTTTTTTGTCTACGCGGTTGGAGCGAGTTGTTCGACGAGTCGTATTTCGACGACCGAGGAGGAGTGAAAAGACCATGAGTTATATCCCTTTTTAAATCGGTCTGCCGTATATTAATCCTTAACCCCGGTGGGCAGACTAAGCGCCGGGGCGAGGCTAGGGCCGGTGAGGACTTTGCTTGGCAGCCAATTCTCACCGGCCTTATTACAAATCTGCGGTGGATTGAATACGTCAGTCCACCGACATTTTTCAAATCAAAAAGCGAGACGACTGTTACTCTGATTGCAACACTCGCGTGGCCTCCACCTGGAGCAATTTCATCGTTGCTTGAGTCTTCCAGTATGGTGACACGCCACGAACTACCAGTTGGGCAGCAAGTACATTGGCTTTCTCAAGTGTCTGCTTGGCCAGTTCTCTTTGATTCAGCGAGTGCTGTGTGAGCGCCAAAAAATAGTGTGCATAGACGATTCCGGTTCTTTCACTCGCTTCGGTCGACTCCCCGCGTTGTGGGGTGCGTGTGCGGTCTTCCTCTTTGGTCGCGGTCAATAAATGATCCAGGGCTAGTTCAAAGTTTCCAGTTCGAAACAACGCCGCTCCAAGATTCAAGTTCAGTTCCTGATTATCTGGAAATTGTCGCTGAAACCTCGTCGCCGTCGATAACAGTCGCTCATAATCGTCGTGCGCAATAGGAGCGAGCGCGGATATCCAACAAGCTGTAGATTCACTGACGTAGAATCCCTTTTCATTAGGTCGGACATGGTCCAGCATTCGTTTACAGAGCTTCCCGTAGGCTTCGGTTTGACCTCGAGAGAGATGAAGCACCGCTAATACACTGCTGGCAAAATTATTAGGATCCTTATCGCTGAGTAGTTGCAGTTCGGTTTGAGCGGTTTCAACGTCACCGCGCAAGAAGTAAGCAACCGCACGATGTGCTCGTGGACCGTCACCCGACTTTGGAATGGCTTCGTATGCAGCCGTAAGTGAACTAATCGCTTCGTCGAATTGCCCAAGTCGCATCTGGGAGACCCCCAGCCAATTCCAAGCGACCTGGTTTTTTGACGGGAGTTCAGTCACTCTTTTTAGATCGGCAATGGCCGCTGGCAAACGAGTAGTTCGGTAAAAAGCTAAACCACGCAAAAACAGTGCTTCGCCATCGCTTTCATCGTCCCCCAGAGGCTGATTCAACAGTGAGATCACGGATTCATAGTCTCCTATGCCAAACAGGCTCTTGGCTTGCGTTAGCAGATTATCCGTATTCTCTCTTCTCGTTACTTTTCGAAAGGGTTCGCTATTGGCGTAATCAAATCCGCGGGAGGCGTTCCAGACAATCACATGGCCAACAGAGTCAATCCCAGCCAGTTGCCGTCCATCGGGGCTCCATGCCAGTTGTGTTACACCACCTTCGCCATCGCGAAGTGTCAATAACTCCTCGAGAGTTTCCGATTCTAGTATTTTTACTTGACCCTGATTATCGGCGGACGCGATGCGCTGCCCGTCCGGGGACCAAGCCAGGCTGGCGATCCGCATCTGGCTAACGACTCTATGATTCACTCGATTGCCCAAACGAGCGTCCCAGATACAGGCCAATCCGGTAATGTTCCCAGATACAATCCTTGTTCCCTTGGGATTCCAGGCGACCGCGCTGGCGCTTTCTCGAGCGTTGCCGTGCCGCATTTTCTGAATCATTGCGCCAGTACTCGTGTCAAACGCATAAACCCAGCCAGCATGAGCTTGGATTCCACCATCGCTATTCATTCCTCTACCTGCGACTGCGAGCATTTTATTGTCCGGCGCCCATTTTGCGTCGACACAATCTATGACCACCCACTGATGCAAATGCGCCTTATCACCGATCTTCCAAAGGCTGATTCGCTTACCACCGCCTTCTACTTGATCGATGATAGCGACCTTAGAACCATCTGCCGACCAAACAACGCCTGCCCCATTTTTCAGAAACAACTGCTGGAGTTTGGTATCCTCGCTCCGAGCTGAGTCTTCCAAGTACTTGGCGATCGCGGAGGTAGTATATTCTCGATCTTCTGGATCGTCATCGATCAGCCAACCACGCGAAGTTGGTTTGTGGACTTTCCTTGTCGACACGTCGATTATGGAGATGGATCCGTCGTCGGCAGCACAATGAAGTTGTGACGACTGCGCATCCCAAGTGATAGTGCAGGCTTTTGCGGAGCCTAAAGAAATCTGATGGCAATTGGGGCTCTGCGTTAAGTCCCATGTTTTCACTTGCCGGTCGGTGCTGGCTGTCACGAGCAATCGTCCGCTGGGATCCCAGTCAATTCCGTTTACCGCAGCGTCATGGCCGTACAAGGCCAAAGACTTCTTCCCGTCGGCGAGATTCCAAATGTTGATTACACCATCCGCTCCGCAAGTTGCGAACGTTGGGAATATGGGATTGGCATCAATGTCATGGATTGCGTTACTGTGGGCCTGAAACTCAAAAAGTATCTTCCAATGATCCGTCGCGTGAACAGAACAACGTCCTCGACCGTAGCCTACGAGCAGCCTCTCGCCGTCGGCCGAAAACTCGACGCATTGGGCCGATTCTTGCGACACTTGGGTGACGATCTCACCTGAGTCCGCGTTAATGATCCACGCTCCATTTCCTCCTGATGTCGCGATCAAGTCACACTTGCTGTTCCAACAGACGTCGACGGCCAGTAGGTCTTGAATCACAAACAAACACTCGCCTTTTTGGTAGTCCCAAATGCGACACGTGTTATCAAACGACGTCGATACGAGACGACTTCCATCAGGGCTCCACGCGACCTGAGTGAGTGAGTTCGTATGACCCTTCAAGACCACAACTTGATTGGCGATGGAGTCCCATACTCGAATCACGCTTTCACCGGCAGCGCTTCCCCAGGCATACCGCTGGCTGTCAGGACTCCAAGCACCCGCACGCTTTATGGTGGCGCCCTCGTAGTTTTCATAGTTCAATTCTCCGCTGGATGCATCGCAAATGCGCACGCCGTCATAACCTGTGGAAGCAATGAATTTGCTGTCCTGACTCCAGCATACATCCTCAACTTGACTGCTGTGTCCTGCCATCATGGAAGCGTGCTGATTGCTCGCGCCCAGTAAGTAGTACCACTCCCAGCCACGATGGTCGTCCGTGTTCGGAACAGGAATTTGACCTTCCAATGTCCGATGTACGCGCACAATATTAGCTTCGCGGAGATCA
>JAYUTP010000001.1:0-2451 GCA_043755075.1 Tenderia sp. (SeqCode) | reverse complement strand
TCTTCGTTCAACTCATCCAGCTGGTTTTTCAGTACTTTGTTGTAGTGCTTCAGGCGTTCTTCTGCAACGTCGTTGAGTTTACGCTGATCGATCTGTTCAACGGCCAATTGCAGCTCCAGTAGTTGCAGTAAATCTTTTTTGCCGTAGGCAACGGTCACTTGCTGCATTAATTTGGTCTTGCGTTCGCGTTCAGTCGGATCCGGTTCACGGTCAGGATGCAAAGAGGCTATCAGTTGGCGGTACACCGCCTGTATCGATTTGCTGGCATTGGTGGCTTCTTCTGTTTCACGAGCCTCTTTTGCTAGTTGTTTGGCAGTTTTTTTGCGTTTGGGGCGAATTGCTTTAGCCTGTTGCTGTTTAATTTTTTCGGCGTAACGTTGCGCGGTGCCTTGCGGATCGTTAGGATCAAAATCGAACTCATCTCCCTCCAGCTCAATACCGAACTGCTCTTCCATCATGGTTTTGAGGATGTCTGACGCCATCTCGTCGACTTCCTGTGACTGCGCATCAAAATCGTCTGTGCTGTATTTGTTGTACAGCGGCTTCAGGTTGTCACGTTGGTAGAGGCTGATCAGCTCATCACAGATTTCACAGATCAGATGCGCAATCTTTTCCTGCTGGTTACGGGTAAAATTGTGGCTGCTGAACTGACGATCCAGCAATAGCACCATCTGCTCTCGATATTCACTCAATGTTTGTTTTAAGGGCTCGAGTTTCGTTGCCGCCTCTTGTTGGCAGAGAGAAAAGCTCTCCCGCCATTCGGCAAGCCGTTTTTTTTGCGTATCAATTTTTTTGATCAGGCTATTGAATTTTTTTTGGGCGGCAGAGAGTGTTGTTTGCGTCTGTTTCGCCGTGATCTGGATAGTTTGAGTCTGGGACATGGTGAACCTACATAACAGGATCGATGGAGGATTGGCTTGATCCTTTGCAGTGTTTTGTTGTGGATTCAAAGGCCAAGATTATGCCAGATCTTTGCCGTCGGCCCGGTCTGATTCATGGTGTAAAAGTGCAGCCCTGGCGCGCCGTTGTCGAGCAGCTTGCGGGCCAGTTCTGTCACCACCTCTTCACCAAAGGCGACGATGCTCTCCTTATCGTCTCCATAAGCCTCTAACCGTTTACGCATCCAGCGAGGAATCTCTGCGCCGCACATGTCGGAGAAGCGCGCCAGCTGGCTGTAGTTGGTGATGGGCATGATGCCGGGGATGATGGGCAGATCAACGCCGAGCTTTTCGCAGTCATCGATAAAACGAAAGTAGGCGTCGCTGTTGTAGAAATACTGAGTGATGGCTGCGTTGGCACCGGCCTTCACCTTGCGAACGAAGTTGTGCAGATCTTTCTGCGCGTTGGGTGCCTGTGGGTGGATCTCAGGATAGGCGGCGACTTCGATGTGGAAGTGGCCGCCGGTTTCGCGGCGGATGAATTCCACTAGCTCATTGGCGTGACGCAGTTCACCCATGTCGCGCATGCCGGAGGGCATGTCACCACGCAGGGCGACGATGCGCTTCACGCCGATGCTGATGTAACTCTGCAACAGCGTGCGGATGTTTTCTTGGGTGGAGCCGACGCAGGAGAGATGCGGTGCAGCGCTGTAGCTCTTCTCCTGAATTTTTTTGACGGTGTCGTAAGTCCCTTCCTGAGTGCTGCCGCCCGCGCCGAAGGTGACAGAGAAATAGGCCGGATTGAGTTGGGCCAGTTCTGTCAGTGTGGCGCGCAGGTTCTCCGCACCTTTTTCAGTTTTAGGTGGAAAGAACTCGCAGCTGTAGGATTTGGTGTATTTTTTTTGCGTGTTCATGTTGGGATATCCTCGGAACATCAAATGTAGGGTGGCACGTTGTTTGTGCCCACCAAGCCGTGCCGAGAGGCACACATTAAAAACAGGTTGTGTGTTTCGCAGAGCCTACCCCGCGAAGCGTCTTGGGTGCGCTTGGTGGGTTGCGCAAAAAACGCTTAACCCACCCTACATTGATTTGGTTTGTGCCAGTTAGTAGCGGTAGTGATTGGCCTTGTAAGGCCCTTCGACAGGAACACCGATGTAATCGGCCTGCTCTTTGGTGAGTGTGGTGAGCTTGACACCGATCTTCTCTAGATGCAGGCGAGCAACCTCTTCATCCAGGTGTTTCGGCAGGATGTAGACGTTGTTTTCATATTGCTCAGGTCTGACAAAAAACTCGATCTGCGCCAACACCTGATTGGTGAAGGAGTTGGACATGACAAAACTTGGATGACCAGTACCACAGCCCAGATTTACCAGACGACCTTCGGCCAGCATGATGATGCGGTTGCCGTTGGGCAGGATGATGTGATCCACCTGGGGTTTGATGTTTTCCCACTCGTATTTGCGCATGCCAGCAATGTCGATCTCGTTATCGAAGTGACCGATGTTGCAGACGATGGCCTGGTTTCTCATCTGCACCATGTGGTCATGGGTGATGATGTCTTTGTTGCCAGTGG